>JANXYF010000154.1 GCA_025350175.1 Nitrosopumilales archaeon
GATTTGCAAAATCCCAGGTTCATCAAAATCTTTTGCGCCAGAATATAGAAATTGCATTCCAAATGTAGTCTTTCCACTACCAGGCGGTCCAGATAATGCGATTGTCTTTCCTTGTCCAAATCCTCCTGATAATATAGAGTCAAATCCTGGAATTCCAGTCCTAACCTTAATTACATCACCATCCATCATGCGGAAATCTTGAAAATTGTATTTAAAGAAGAGGAAGATTTTGCAAGTAACAGAATGTAACATGTGAAAATGACTAGATATGAAAAACCATGCGCTATACTCGATAACTATTTTTAAAACAGGTTATGCAACAGCATTGTGACCAAAGTATTAGGGATCATAGGCGGCGGACAGCTTGGCATGATGCTAACTGATGCAGCAAAAAATATGCCACACTACATCTCAGATGTTATAGTCCTTGATCCAGTAGAGAAGTGTCCAGCCTCCAGAGTAGGAGCAAAACAAATTGTGGCAGATTTCAAAGACAAGAACGCCATTGTGGAATTATCCCTTGAATCAGACATCATAACTTATGAAATTGAATCTGGCAATAGCGAAGTATTAGAATCACTACATGGCGAAGTCTCAATCAATCCTTCTCCTACCACTCTTAGAACAATTCAGGACAAATATCTCCAAAAACAATTCTTGAGTCAAAACAACATACCTGTTGCAGAGTTCAAGTCAGTTGAATCATTAGAGGATCTCAAGAAAAAGATAATAGATTTTCAATATCCTGTACTACTAAAGGCAAGACGTGATGCATATGATGGAAGGGGAAACTTTAGAATCGAGGATCAATCACAAATAGAAACTGGATATCAGCGTTTTCTTGGACGACAGACCATGATAGAAAAATTTGTAGATTTCAAGATGGAAGTATCAGTAATAGCATCAAGAAACATTCATGGTGAGATTGCCACTTATCCGCTTGTGGAAAACATTCACAAAGATAACATACTTGAATTTACAATTGCTCCTGCACGAGTCAATGATAAAATTGCTTTAGATGCGGACAAAATTGCAAAAAAAACAATGGAAGTACTACATGGTGCAGGTGTATTTGGAATTGAGATGTTTGTAACTAAAGACGATAAATTATTGGTAAACGAAATTGCCCCACGAGTGCACAATTCGGGGCATCACACTCTACAATCAACTGAAACATCACAATTTGAACAACATTTGAGGGCAATACTTGGATTGCCACTTGGAAGTACTAGATTAAAACACAATACAGTCATGTGTAATATTTTAGGACCAAAAGATTTCTCTGGTAGATACAAGCCAATCACACTTGAACAAAAAGAAGGAGTGTATCTGAAGATGTATCATAAAGACGAGGCCAAACCTCAGAGAAAGTTAGGCCACTTTAATGTAGTAGATGAAAAAGATACAAAAAATATCGAACTTTTGATAAAAAGGGCTCAAGAAATAAGAAATACTATCAAGTTCGTTCCTCAAAATTAAGACTTTTTAGATAGAGCGAAAATTCCGCCTGTGCCATATGCAACTGCAATCATTATTCTTGATGTTATCACTGCAGTTGTTTGATTAGAAATTAATGAAGTGTCAAGCAGTATTGCAATAGGCATTGCTGCTAGAGATATTGCTCCTACTATAATTTGTTCAATATTTACAAGACTGCTATATTTTCTCATAAATAGAAATGTCGAGGTATTGCCAAGACCAATTCCAAGTAGAATCAAGTATTGGTAAAGATGTGGAGCTATTCCTATTGCTGCAAATGGTGCTGCCCAGCATAGACCGTTTATAGCTTTTACCATAGAAGGCCATTTTACACTGTTTTTCATCCTTCCCTTGATGGAAGAAAGCATTGATCTGAATTTTCCAATAATAATTCCAAACGTTACAGCAAAACTTCCAAACCAGATTATGGCATAGTGAAAAACAGGATCCTTGTGCTCAAAGGCAATTTCGCTTAGGATTGACGCAGTGCCAACTGCTATTGCTACACCTATGAATAAGACTCCAAATGCTCGCCGCACTTCCAAAGGAGACCTTCGCATAATCAGAGTTCAGATTCATCTCTGATATAATTTAAGAGTTTGAAGTATTACAGTTGAAAAATACAGATACAAAATGCTGAGTTTAATTATTTAATCCAGTCTTGTCTTATTCTATGACTTGGTCAAAAAAACCTCTGGTTGGAATTATCATTGGATCTAATACTGTAGCAGCAGAATGCATTACTTTACTGTCAGA
>JANXYF010000217.1 GCA_025350175.1 Nitrosopumilales archaeon
TGACGTAGTTGAAAAGCAAAAAAATATACCTCCACAGCCTGTAGTTCCATCTACTCCACAGCCTGTAGTTCCATCTACTCCACAGCCTGTAGTTCCAAAGTTTAACGTTACAAACTGCAACTGTGTGGTATTTCGATTGGACAATGTTCAAGATTATTGGTTAGATAATGTCCAAGCTAAAGTCATAGATACTTTTGACAAGAATAACGCCAGTCTTACAATCGGAATAATCGGAGGAGATTTTGGCAGTGATGCTAAATTAAAAGAATCAATCAAGCCCAAGGTTCAGTCAGGAGTAATTGATGTGGGAATTAATGGGTGGAATTTTGAAGATTTTACTGCTTCCAATGAAACACAGCAAGCCCAACTATTACAATATTCAAAAAATAAAATATCTGAAATATTTGGAATCTCGCCTTCTGTATTCATACCGCCTTATGGTAAATTCAACAATGACACATTTTATGCCATGATGGATAATCATATTTATTTTATAAGTGGTAATTTGGAATCTTTGGTTCCTCCATCTGGTGCAAATAAAATCTACTATTATCCTCCCACTGTATTTACTGGAACAAGCAGTCAAGGCAATACTACTAAGAGTATAACAAATGACATGATACTTTCAGACATACAAAAAAATGTACAATCTAATGGTTATGCAATAGTTACAATCAACTTTCAAGATTATGCACAAAACAACGGCACAGTTAAGATCAATATTCCAGATGATGAAAAAATTCTAAAACTTCAATCGTTGATTGATGATGTAAGAAATAATGGGTACCGAATTGTCACTGTCAAGGAGATATCAAACTCTCCCAGTGTTCCAGAATTTAGATACTTGGCCACAATTACTCTTACGCTGTCAATAATAGTTGTAATCACCATACTACCTAGAATTAAGACAAACTAGATTCCAATTCAAAACACTAGGGGTTTTTTGGACCTACCATTTCATCATCTTTTACGTCATGATCCCATTTGCCTCGTATTCCTTTGAAGAGAACCACTCCTCCAGCGCCTAACAGACCAATAGATAATGCAAGATAGAGCCAATAGTCTTGAGTCTTTTCAGAGCATTTGACATGAACTGCCACCCCAGAGGAATAATCAAAGCATTCATCAAAATTTTGCTGTTGTACTGCAAACTGGGCATAATTTGAGTTTCCCATACCACCTAGCATAAAACCTGCAAACATTATCACTGCTCCAACCATGATTAACCGTATGTCACTCATGACAGCGTAATTGATTCTGCACAATATTTAACGTTGTCACAATTATAGAATATTGTATCAATCATGGTTTTCGGATTTGGTAAGAAAAAAACACAAGAAGATAACATTGATCTAACCCAAAAGGAGAGAACAATAACCATAGAAGAAATGCCAGATATTCTTCAAGAAACCCAATCTCCACACATTACAGATACCATCAACACTGCAAAATCAGTCAAGGAGCAAGTAGAGGCACATAAAAAAAAGATTTATGAATTAATTCTCCATCTAGAGTCAGATGATTTGAAACTAGATGACATTGACAGAAACTTGATGATAATTGTAAAACGTGGAAAAGACTCCATTGTATCCATAATAAAAAAAGAGACAACATCTAGGCTTACAAATGTAACAAAGTATGATCAGGCAATATTGCTCAATACTGAGATCGTTCAAACATTAAAGAGAATTGGCGATGTACTAGGATTGAATTCAAGAATAATCCATATTTTTGCAAAAAAGTATGCAGATAGCCTCAAAAATGAGATTGTCAAGATGGCAGCCAACAGAAATCAATTACAAGTTTCCATAAATTTTGTAGAAAATCTTAAAGTGAATTGTGAAAATATTATCGAACTAGGTAAAAAAATAACAGAAGAAAAAACAAAGATTATACAAAAAACAGATAGAGTTTCAGAGATAATCTCAGAGTTGGGTGTTTTAAGAAATAGCATCATATCACTTGAGAAACAAATACTTGATTTAAAATCCATCAAAGAATATTCAAAATATCTTGAGATTAAAAACAAAATAGATTCATTGTCTTCTGAAAAAAACGAGATAAAAAATATCATAGACATGCAGTTCTCAAAGATTTCAAGGCCACTGGGAAAGTACAGCTATATCTCATCGTTTGAAAAACCAGTTAAAAAAATGATGGATGAATTAGTTTCTGACCCATATCAAGTAATTTCACCTCAGAACAAAGCCACCATAATACAAATACTTGAAGCTGTTACAAAGTCAGTTTCATCAGGTTCCATTTCTGTTAAAGATACTGACAAGTCTTTAGAGCAGATAAATGAGACAGTATCACAACTAGACGAATTTATCACACTAAAGGAATTATACTCAAACAAAGTATCAAATCTTGAAAAAGATCTAGTTATTTTTGATATCAAACTATTAGAGTCAAAAGAACAAGGTTTACAGAAAGCAAAAATAGATTTTACAAATATGGAATCTACAAAAAAGAAACTTGAAGATGACATAAATGATGATAACAGTCAACTTGAAAAATATGTATTGCATCTTGAATCAGACCTTGCCAGAGTTACAAACTCAAAGATCATTTTAAAAAAATAGAATACCAATGCTATTTTGAAGATTAATTAGTTTGATAGTACGAGTCATCATATGATCTTCTTCAAGACGGAAAAACATCAAAGAGCCATAACTATCAAGAAGGATACCAGAGATGGAATTCTTTCATATTGCAAAATGAATCATCCAAATGAATGCATACTCATACTTCGTGGAAAATCAAGAAAAGGAAAAGTCCTAGTCGATGGATTGGTCATTCCACCGTTCTTTCACACAGGTCCAACTTTTGCAGGATTTCCTCATTCGTTCCTACCGTTTGATACAAGCTATGTAGGCACAGTACATTCTCATCCAACTGGTCTTGCCAAGCCCTCAGTCACTGATCTGCACAATTTTTTTGGCTTTGTCTCAATTATCATACAATCACCGTATGAAGACGGTGACATTTTTGCATATGACCGTGATGGTAACCTCCTCGAGGTAACAATAAGTTCGGACGAATCATGACAAAAATTTATAAGCTTTTTGATGTACCATCTAGTATTGATTAATTACAAGACTTATCTCATATTCCTTTTCGGCTCACTTGCAGTAAGTATAGGCCTGCAGATGCTATTGCCATTCCCATTTGGCTTGATTGCAGCATTGGCTATTTTCATAGTATTCCCACTATTCTTAAGAAACAGAGCAATGAAACGAATGGGAGGAATGGGCTCTGATGGCGGAGGAGCTGGTGGAGAAGGATTCTTCGGACAGAGTCAAGGTGTAAAATACATCTGTCTTGCATGTAATAACAAGTACAAAGGTGGAATGTGTCCAAGATGCGGCTCTAAGATGAAAAGAGCAGACTTTTAATCATCCAGAAATGAAACTTGAAGAACTACGTAGCAAAGCATTATTTCAAAATACAATAGACACTTGGATAATGTTGTGTGAAGAAAAAAACATGGATTGGTATTCTCCTGAGAATTACATGCAATTCATTGCACATCTTTTCAAAAGCGGATTAAAGTTACAAAAATTTCCATTATGCATAAAAGAATCTGGAGGAATGTATCAGAGGGGTAAGGACAAGACACAATTTGCAGAGACACTTGCCCAGTCAACAGACCAAAATGCTGCAGCTTATACTGTCAGACTCTCAGACGATACAATAAAAATAATTCGTCAATTCAATTCTAGTGTTGTAGTTAACTGAATCGCTTTCAAAAATCAGTTGCATGTAAACTATGGATTAATTTTTTCTTTTCTTAAGAAATTGAGTGATTGCAACTACTGGAATCTCATTTGATTGATCGATGACCAATATCTCTTGATTGTATTGGGTTTTGATAGTAGATTTGAATTCAGGCATATCACAGTAATACACAGATGCAACATGAGTGGTTCCATTGAGAACTTCTCTTGTAACATCTTCAGATTCTGGAAAGTTTGTAAAACTTATCAGATATCCACCACACCAACCAATAGACGGAGTATTTGGCGGGATTGCACTTGTTAGGAACTTTTCCATGGATACGTATTTTGATATATGATGTATGATTATCTTTTTCACGGGTTTGTATTCTACTTCTGGAATCATCTCAGTAACGCTTTCTGTGGTCATCATTTTAAGATAGAATCAATAGTATTTAGGCTATTTTCAAATATTTTACTAGCCATACCAAGATTTGAAAGGATTAATCTAACGAAAAAGTCAAACCTGCAGACAAAGAATTTCATTTCTAGTAAGATTATCGTCGTAGTCTAGGATTTATTATAACATCCATTGCCTGACCCATAAATACAAACGCAAGACCAGTTATTGCAATTAAAATTCCAGGAGGCAAGATCCACCACCACATACCCCGAGCTGCTGCACTATACGAGTTTGCATCATGCAATATTTGTCCCCATGTCGGAAAAGTAGGATCACCTAGTCCTAGAAAACTAAGACCTGCTTCAGTAGTAATTGCAGCAGGAACTGATATAGCAATGCTTGCAAATGCATATGGAAGAAGTTGTGGAAGTATGTGTTTGAATATTATTTTATAATCTTTTTGGCCCATCAGTTTTGATGCCTCGACATACTGGAGTGTTTTTATCTGCATTGCCATACTTCGTGAAACCTTGGCTATTCCTACCCAGCCAAAGATTACAAGGAACCCAACCATCAGAAATATACTATTTCCGATAGTTACTGCCAAAATTATCAAGAGTGGAAGAGCTGGCATGGCATAAATTATATCGTTAAAACGCATCAATGCCTCATCAGTAACTTTGCCCTTGAATCCTGCATACACCCCATAGAGAAGGCCAAGTATTACAGAGCCAATTGATACAGTTATTCCGATGAAAAGAGCCAAAGGTGTTCCCCAAAGCAAACCAATGGATAGATCTCGTCTGAGCTCGTCTGTTCCCATCATTCCATAAACTTTGCCTCCTAAAACTAGATTGGACTTTACAAGAACAGGTTTTCCAGATACATCATACAAATGAACTCTGAAAACATAATTGCCTTTGAGAATTTTATTTTCATCAAGTTTCGAGAATATAATTTTTTCAGAAGAAAGAGTATCAAATGAAAACAAGTATTTGCTTTTATCATTTGTGAGATTTTTTACAATTACATTTTGCGTTGAAAAGATCATACTGGTGTATGTTGTTTCAGAATTGCTAAAAGGTAATGATGTTGAAATTAACTGTAGTTCAATTCCATCAGGTCGTGTCACAGATATCTGCAACAACGGAGAGCCGCTGTATTTTGCAGTATACCTATAGATAAAATCGCTTGGAAATCCATCATACTGGTAATTTACAACAAATGAATCTGTAAGAACATATACAGATTCTAGTTGTTGTGATGAGCTTTGCGGTTGTAGTATCAAGTGTTCTGGGATTTTTTCAGATTGGAAATAATTTATCCAAGCAGGTTGTGCAGATTTTGGATACAATAACCAACTTGCCGGGTCATTCCATGTCTTAAAGTTATCAACAGGCATAGTTACAAATGCAATAATGGACATCAAGAAAAGGACGGCAAGTATTACAATTCCTGTCATCCCTATTTTACTGTGGGAGAACTCATGCCAGATGTCTTTTGCTGAAAAACTCATTCTCGTCTTACCCTAGGATCAAAGTATCCATACAAGACATCAGCTACAAACACACTTGCTAGGAAAAATGCAGTCAAAACATATGTTGCGCCAATTATAACTGGTAAATCTAAAACACTGATTGCTTCAAAGTATAGCCTACCCATACCTGGCCAATCAAAAACTGCTTCTGTTATTATTGCTCCACCAAGAGAGCCTGACAAGCTAAGTGCAAGAATTGTCACAATGGGCGGTGCTGCGTTTTTTAGTGCATGAGAGTATAATATTCGCTTTTCATCTATTCCGGCTGCCCTTTTTGCCATGATAAAGTCCTCTTGTAATACGCCGACTAGGAAATTTCTTACCAAATATGCCCAGGAGCCAAATCCGATTAGAACCAGAGTAATTAATGGAAGTGCCATGTGATACAAGAGAGACCCCAAATATCCCGGGTCAGTTACAGAAATTTCAGGGGTTGCCCTTGCAGGAAATATAGGATAAAGAAATGCAAAAACAAAGATCATAAGAACACCTATCCACCAGACTGGAAAGCTGCTCGATATTATTGCAAAGCCTGAAGTTATCTTGTCAATCTTTGAGTTTACCTTACTTGCAGCAACCGCCCCCAGAAATATTCCAAGAACAGAAACTATTGCAGTAGCTGTTGTAAAAAGAAGAATTGTTCTTGGCAATTTTTCTAATATTATATCTTTAACATCAGATGAACCGCTGTCACTTGTAAGAAATTTAGCGTGGCCAAAGTCTAGTGTTAAAATTTTGTACATCGACAAACCAATTCTTTGAGGAGAGTACCACGGTTGATCAAGGCCTAGAGATTTAATTCGTTGCTGGATTTGATTTTCTACGTATGAGTCTAGCTGTTCAGTTGTTTTAAAACTTGCCAAAAGACTTTTGTTGTTGGTAACTTGCTGCCTTATTTCTAATGAAACACTTTGTTTGGATATTGAATCCATGTTTGCCCCCACTAATGCAATTGTAACAAGAAGTGTTGCCATCAACACTCCAAACATTGTAATTGCACGTTTTGCAAGGAATTTTTTAAATCCCATCTACTTCGCCTGACTTTTCCTTTTCCCAAGTACATACAGTATCACTAGAGATACAGTGCTTGCCAGTATTACAGCACCTGCAAGATAAGAGTAATTTACTCCCAGAGTCTCAGGGTTTGAGACAAGATTCTCTGTGACTAGTTTATTTGTCCCTTGTGTTACAAGAAAACTTGTGTGATACATGTCAGGCTTGTATGCATCGTCTGACACTACAAATATTTGCAAGTCATTAGAGCCAAGTTCAAGATTCTTTGTCTTTTCAGAGTCTAGAGTTATTGACATGGCACCATTGGCAGATACTTGTTTGCCATTATCAACTATCTTTCCTTCGGGGTTTGTAAAATAGTAGTATACAGTAGAGTTTGGCGTTACAGAAATCGGGATTGTAAAGTTTTCGCCTAAACTTACAGCAGTTGGCACCTTTACACTTTGTATTGTAGGCATGCTTACCTCTTCGAACTTTTTCCAATAACCAGATTTGAAAGGATATGTGGGATCATCAAATGCTTTAATGGTAATTTTTCGTGCATCAGGAGAATAACTATCCAAATAGTATGGTCCGTTGCTTATTACCGCATGGCCATGTTGAGTAATCCAGGATATCGAAGCATTATATCTTGAATCAAAATAGTTTGAATCATTAACGTAAGAAAGTGCAGGTGGAATGGAATTCTCTTTTTCAAAGTCTTCAAGGTTTGTTTTTATCACATTGGCATCATTTGGTATAATCAGTGACATCCAGTTTACATTTTTACTCATTGCATCAGATCTTGAAAATGCAAGCTTGCCATCAGTTACTGCTTTTTCCATAGAGTATACAATCTCCCATGGCATTGCGGGCCAGACTTGGGCCGAGTCTGCAATCTCACCATTATCAAAGTGCCAATAGTTTTGATAAACTTCAATTGTATTTTCATCAATAACTCTGACTCCAATGAGCGTTTTTGCAGCCTGATTTGCCTTGGGAGAATATTCCGAATCAAATGTCATGGTGCCATTTGTCTGATCTGCGCCCCACTGATATAGAAAATAAATCCCATAAAGAACATCATTCATATCCATTGGCATTTTGTTGTGCCAATTTCCAAATTTTAGATGAAATGTTACTTTGCTTGTTGCTTTGATTCCAGTTCCTACTTGGTTCCACTTTTGTTTTACCGCATCCCAGTATATTGCATCATTTGGAACATTGAGTTTACCCAATGGTCCTGCAGTTTGGACTTGCCAATCAGAACGTATGGGTATAGTATAACCAGTGTAAGGATTCTTGAAACTTCCAGGGTCCTCCAGTGTTCCCCAAATTTGTTGACTAGAAGAATCTGAAAATCCACCAATTGGATTCCATGCCCCAGAATAGATCTTTTTTACACCAATTGTTAGCGTATCAGAATCTGATCTTGCATTAATTGGAGTAAATCTACTTGTAATTCCCGCACCAAAATCATTAATTATTCCATCGACTTTTTTGTTTGCAATGAATTGATCTATCTTGCATGCAAGAAAAATTCTAACAGAATCATGAACTCCCTTGTCAACTGCTTGATTAATCAAATTGGAGCGTTGCTCTGAAGAGGTAAAATTTCCAAAAAATATTGCCTTTGACAGAGAATCAATTTCTGGCTCGTGATAATTCCAGTATGATGGGTTGTTAAATCCAGGCATGTTAGAGTACCAAGGAGAATACATCTGGGCCGTGATTACAGAATCATATCTTACAAAACCACTCATTGTCCACCCTTCTGTGTAAATATTCCACTTCATATCAGAGGGATTAGAACCATAAACAGTAGAGAATGCCTTTGTCAGATCACCATAATCTTTTTTCACTGTAAACCCAACATCGTGCAATTGAGAGGCAAGAATTTCGCCAATGGATTTTCGTAAAGGATCGTCGTTTCGTATAAAGATCGTAACAGATATCGGTTTAGAGTCATAATACCAAATTCCTCCGGTCTTTTTTGCACCTGCCTTTTCAAGTGCATCTGATATGATTTGATTTGCAAGTGCAGGATTGTGTTTGAAATTAAATGATTGTAGTTCTCCAAGTATTGAGAGATAGTCTGGGTCATATGGTTTGTATGCAGATATCATTTGAACACCATAACCATCGAGTACCTCATCGACGATAAGATCTCTATCAATTAGATAATTTAGTGCAAACCTTACTTGTTGAATTGAAAATGGATTGAATTGATCAGATACTGCAGGATTTATCAATAGACTATAGCTTGTTCCAGCAGACTGGAACATCTTCAAATTTTGCCTTGATTGATCATCTAGCCTATCCAGAGGGATTGCAGAATAATAAACATCCAAGTGTCCATTTTCTACTTCTTGTACAGCAGTGTTATCATCAGAGTACTGGATAAATTCTACTTTGTTAAAATTTGTACCTTTTTCACCAAATGCAATTGTAGGACCAAAAACAAAAAGTGCCAGAATAAACACTAGTAAAAATTTCATGATATATTTTTCAATGAACTGTATTTAATCGTGGTCCAACAAGTAAATTATCAGAATATAAAAAACTTGTTCAAGAATTTCCACGGCTTGGTATCATGCAGTAACACAAATAGCATTTTATAAAAGAAATGTAATTGGTTCATAATGAATCTCCAAACGCTAGTAAAAGGAATTCAAGGAATAATTCCTGGAGGACTTTCAGTCAAAGACTTTAGTATGGCAACTCAGACTAGCGAAGATTTAGCAAGGGAGATACTAGATAATTTCATGCAAAATGGCATTGGGAGATACGAGGGGGAGCAAGTACATTTTGAAGAGAGTGACAAACTAAAGACAAGCATTCTTGCAATCAGCATGGGTGCTGCAATCGACGAGGTCTCTCGCTTGTTAAAGTGGCAAGACTTTGAGTCATTAGCAGCTGAAATACTGGAGAAAAGAGATTTTGATACTACAAAAAATGTCATTTTGACAAAACCAAGGATGCAGATAGATGTAGTAGGTATCAAATCAGATGTTGCCATACTTGTTGACTGTAAACACTGGAAAAACATGACACAATCAGCACTTCAGAGCGCGGTAATAAAACAGATTGAGAGGACCAAACAATATCTCGTTAAAGAAGATGTCAGAGCAGTAATTCCTGTAATTGTAACTCTTTACCAACATGACTTGCAATTCATTGACAGAGTACCAATAATTCCAATCCACCAGTTAGATTCCTTTTGTGATGAGTTTTACGGAAATTTAGAAAAACTTCAAAGTTAGAGCAACGTATAGATAAAAAATCCCGTAGTTATCAAAAGAAACGCCTGTGTAATTCGCATCGCGTTGTCAAGGGATTTGGAATAAAGCTCAAGTTGGTTACCTCCCATGACTTGGACTTGGGTCTCGCTTTCCAAGAGATCGTATGATGTAGGAGATGCAGTCTGTTCCGCTTTTTTGGCAAGATCTAAAAACCAGGATACGACATCAGGTGCTTTTGATAGACTTCCAAATTCAAAATAACCGTGTTTATTTCTAGGAGTTCTTGCTTTATAGTGAGTATCAGATGTACATATTTCTAGAAAATTATACCCATTATTTAAGAAACTATTTGC
>JANXYF010000181.1 GCA_025350175.1 Nitrosopumilales archaeon
TTCTCCTACAATTGCCTTGTTTGGCTGGACCTGAACTCCTACTATCTTTGAGATAAATCGCGAAGTCTCGTAAAGAAGTTTAGTGTTGATGTTTGTCTCAAATTTTCTATCTTTATCCCATTGGAGGCATTGTAATCCCATTACTAGTTCTTCTAAGGATGCGTTTCCTGCCCTCTCTCCTATTCCATTAATTGTAACATGTGCACATTTTGCACCAGCTTGTATTGCAGATAATGCATTTGCAACAGCTAGACCAAAATCATTGTGACAGTGAACACTTACTGGTAGATGGGTTGCATCAATCGTGTCTCTTGTAATTTCAGCAATATACTGCGGAGTGGAATATCCTACCGTATCTGGTATGTCTAATCTATCGGCACCTGCTTCTGTCACTGCCTTGAATACTTTTTTTAGAAATTCTCTATCAGTCCTTGTAGCATCTTCTGCTGAAAATTCCACTTGTAGACCAAGTGACTTGGCATACTGGACGGATTCTACTGCTTTTTCTAATGCCTGCTCTCGGGATAATTTTAGTTTGTACTTGAGATGAATGTCCGAAGTTGCAATGAATGTATGGATGTACTTTAAACCAACAGCTACAGCTGCATCAATATCTTTTTTCTCGGTTCGTGCTAGTCCACAAATCTCTGCCTTTAATCCAGCCCCTGTGATTGACTTGATTGCTATCATCTCACCTTCTGAAATGATTGGAAACCCTGCCTCGATTGCATCTACGCCAAGATCGTCTAATTTTTGTGCAATCATAAGTTTTTGATCTGGAGTCAAGGCTACACCTGGTGTCTGCTCTCCATCTCTTAATGTGGTATCGAAAATTCTAACCTTCATTTCTCTCTCCTCTTGCTAGTGCACATATTCCAGTTCTTGCCATTTCAAGAATTCCATATCCTCTGACAAGGTCTTCTAATGCATTAATTCTGTCTGGGGTTGCAGTAATTTCTAGAATAATGGAAGACTTTCTTACATCATGAACGTCACACTTGAAAGCGTTTGCAAGGTCTGTTATCTCCTTGATGTCAGTTGGTTTTGTTACTTTTATTTTCATCATGACAAGTTCTCTGTATATGCTCTTCTTCTCATCTAATAGTTTTACTTCTACCGTATCAATCAATTTGTCTAGTTGCTTTATTATTTGATTTAGTTGTTTTTCATCTGCCTCTGTAGTGATTGTCATTCTAGAGACTTCGGGATTTTCAGTTATCCCTACTGATATGCTATCGATGTTATAGTTTCTTGATCTAAACAAGTTTGTAATTTTAAACAAGACACCGGGCTTGTTTTCTACTAGAACGGAAATTATTGACCACATGTTATTTCACTAAGATGGTAGTATCATGTCCTTAAGAGATGTTCCAGGTGCCACAAATGGAAAGACGTCTTCTTGTGGATCGATTGGTATGTCTATGACAGTTGTAACGTTACTCTTCAAAGCTGTCTGGACTGCTTTTCCAATTTCGTCAATTGTTGTAGCTCGTATTCCTTGTGCTCCATATGCTTCTGCTACTTTAACATAATCTGGACAATTCTTAAGGTCCACTCCTATCATCCTTCTATCATAAAATGTTCTCTGCCATTGAGCTACCATACCAAGTGTGAAATTGTTAAGCAAGAATACAATAACAGGCAAGTCTTCTAACACTGAAACTGCAAGTGAATTCTCTGTCATGTTAAAACTTCCTTCTCCAGCTATATCTAAAACTGGAACATCGGGTCTTGCTGCTTTTGCACCTATTGCTGCTGGGAATCCCCAACCCATTGTTCCAAGGCCTGTAGAGCTAAAGAATGTGCCCGGTTGTATGACATCGAAGAATAATGATGCCCACATCTGATGTTGGCCTACTTCGGTAGTAACAATTGATTGTCCAGGAAGAACTTCTCTTAACTTTTTGAGAACTTTGGAAGCTGCTAATGGATGTGGATGAATCTTGAGATTTTCTCTATAGTAGTCTTTAGTTTCTTTTACTCTTTTGGCCCATGCGCTTTCTCCATTTCGCTTTATGGCCTTTTGAATTAACATCTTTACCATGATTCTAAGTGATGTCTTTACATCTCCAACTACTGCTACGTTTGTAGTCTGATTCTTTCCTATCTCAGCAGGATCTACATCCATGTGTATTATCTTCAAATTCTTCTCAAACTCTTCAAATGTACCAACTGACCTGTCTGAAAATCT
>JANXYF010000003.1 GCA_025350175.1 Nitrosopumilales archaeon
CTGAAATTATTTTACCAGTCATCAGATCCCTAGCTGGAGTTATTTTTCCAAAACCTGATTCAGAAGCAAACCCTTTCCTGAAAACAGTTACAGAAAGATTAGGTTTTTGTTCTTTTATGATTGTTTTATTTCCAGATTGAAGTGCTGTTTTGAAAAGATCTTTGAATGATAACAGTCCCACTGGTTCTTCATTTTCATCTCTAAGAATTATGCGTGAAATTTTCTTTTTAATCATTTTTGATAACACTTTGTATAGAGGATCGTCGGCATATGCCCAGGAATACACAGATGTCATAAATTCTCCCACTGTTCTTTTACCTATATAATTTTCAGAATAAAATTTTGTCAAATCTGTCTTTGTGAGTACGCCTTGAACTTTATCACCAATACTTATTGCAAGAGAACTTATCTTTTCATCAAGCATTGTAGTAGCACATTGTTTGATGGTATCATTTGGACTTGCCATGACAAGACCCTTCATAATTTCTTCTATGGGAATTTCATCCATAGTTCGTTTTGTCTTGTCTTCTAGAAGAAACAAAGCCAAGTCTTTTTCAGATACTATTCCAATGGGTTTACCCTTATGGGTTATAATCAATCTGCTAATTTTATGATCCAGTAGTTTTTTTATAGCATCTGAGATTTTATCATCGATTTCAATCACTATTGGAGCATTCATCAGATCCTTTGCTAGTTTCATAAATTTAGTATCAAATCATATGAATAAAAGCCTCATGAAAGTTATCAAATTTGGTAACTAGATAGAATTTTAGGAAGTTTGATTGTCCATATTGTTCAATTCATGCATTTGTTCATTAACTTTGGCAATTGCCGTGTATAATTGAAATAGCAATTCATTGCTAGGATGGGTTGCTTCCAATATCTTACGGTCAATACCATATTCTTCTATTTTTTCCCACATATCATCAAGTGATAATTCAGAATTCAAATGCCTCCCCATTGAATTGAAAAATACATTTAATTTAAAATTTTCTGTTAATAGTTTAGCGATCTTTTACGATGTTATTTTACATTGTAACTTTTCTGTAGAATGCTCTCTTTACTATTTCTACAATAGTAGTATAAACAGCTACGATGATTGTGATTATTACAAGAAGTGAAATAGAAATTGGAGTAAATCCAAATTCCTTACCCAAAAGTGTATACGGTATTATAAAGACAACACAGATAATTGCAATTGTGGCAAGAACAAGATATTTCCCTGGTTTTGATTTTATCAAAGGTCTACTGGTACGTATGGCAAGTACGATTAGCGCTGCAGAAAATACATTTTCTATAAACCATCCAGTCCTAAACTGATCAGGCGTACTGCCAAAATAAAGTAAAACTCCAAAGGTGGAATAATCTGCAACTGAATTTAAAAGACCAAATACTATCATGAATTTTCTAATAAATTTCATGTTGAATCTGTGAGGTTTTGCTATCATTTCTGGGTCCACGTTATCAGTCGCTATGGTCATTTCAGGCATGTCTGTAAGCAGATTTGTAAGAAGGATCTGTTTTGGCAACATTGGGAGAAATGAGAGAAATGTTGATGCCCCTGCCATGCTAAACATGTTGCCAAAATTTGCACTAGTTGCCATAAACACATACTTGATAGTATTGGCAAAAGTTCGCCTTCCTTCTGTTACTCCATGAATTAATACTTCAAAATTCTTTTCCAAAAGTACAATATCTGACGCTTCTTTTGCTACATCTACTGCAGTATCTACAGATATACCAACATCAGCTGCATAAAGTGCGGTTGCATCATTTATCCCATCTCCAATAAAACCTACTACATTTCCACTCTTTTTTAGTGCGACAATTATTCTCTCTTTTTGATTTGGTTCCACATCTGAAAAAATATCAATCTCATTTACATTGTGAAAAAATGCCTCATTTGTCATCTGCCTTAATTCTTGACCAGTCAAAATTTTAGGATTTGATAATCCGATTTGTGTGGCAACATTTTCAGCCACAAGCTTGTTGTCTCCCGTAATTATTTTCAGCGATATACCAAGATCTTTGAGTTGACTTATTGTCTCAATTATTCCAGCCTTTGGCGGGTCGAAAAGAACTAGAAAACCAATAAATATCATATTAGTGTCATCTTCCTTTTCCAAGATTGTTTTTGTTACATCCTTGTATGATATCCCTAAGACACGAAATCCTTGCTGGCTTAGTTCTGTAAATTTTTGCAGAATTTCTTCCCTTACAGTTTCTATTTCAACAATCTCTGCTTCCAATTTTGCATGCGAACATATTGACAAAACATTTGACAGCGCTCCTTTTGTTATGATTATTCCCTCATTGTCTTTTGATACCAGTACAGTGAGCCTTTTTCTTGAGAAATCATATGGAATCTCGTCTAATTTTTTGTAGTTAGACACATCTAGGATCTTAAAGGATCGTATTGCTTGATCAATTGGATTAAGAAAACCAGTTTCATAAATGGCGTTAAGATATGCATGAAAAAAGACATCGTCACTTTCATTTCCTTTTACATCCAAACTTGATTTGATATGAACAACCCCATCAGTCAGTGTGCCTGTTTTATCAGAGCATAATACATTCATGCTGCCCAGATTTTCAATTGATGATAGACGTTTTACTATAACTTTGAAGCTTGCCATTTTTCTTGCCCCGTGTGACAAATTTATGCTGATTATTGCAGGTAGAAGCTGAGGAGTCAGACCAACTGCCAAAGCTAGTGAAAACATAATTGAATCCAAGACTGGCCTTGCAAGATAGACGTTGATTGCAAAGATTGTAATTACAAGAACTAGTGTCACCTGGGTGAGAAAATAACCGAATTTTTTTACACCTTGCTCAAACTCTGTTTCAGGTGCACGTAATCTCAGACGGTCTGCTACTTTGCCAAATTCCGTTTCAAGTCCCGTCTTTACAATAACTGCTTTAGAATTACCGCTAATCACATTGGTGCCCATAAATAATGCGTTTGTTCTTTTGCTAGGTGGAAGGTCATCTGAAACTAGACTAGAGTTCTTTTCAACAGGGAATGTTTCTCCTGTCAAAACAGCTTCGTTTACAAAGAGATCTCTTGATTCAAGTATGATGCAATCTGCAGGTATCTTGCTTCCCGCAGAAAGTAAAACAATATCACCAGGTACAATGTCTTCGGAAGAAATTTCCTTTTTAATACTATCTCGAATAACAATTGAAGTTATCCGAACCATTTCAAGTAACTTTTGTACGGCATTTGTTGCACGATGTTCTTGAAAAAAACTAAGCATGCTGCTTACAAAAATTATAATAAATATTATTATGGCATCAGCAGAATCCTGTAGAACTAAAGACAGCGTAGCAGCGAAAAGAAGAATGAGAATTATCGGACTTTTAAATTGCGATAGAAAAAGTATTAGCCCTCCAGATTTTTTCTGTTTTTTTAATGAATTATGGCCATATTGTTGAAGTCTTTTATCTGCCTCAGCATTTGTTAGACCATTAGAGGAAGTATTGAGTTTTTGAAGCAGTTCTGATAGAGTAGTTTGCTGTAATTCACCGATATGACTCATAATAATTTAACACTAGTACTAATTTTCATCGTTATTTTAATAATCCTAACAAATCACAATTTGTTTATCATACAGAAATTATGATGAATTATGACTAAATTTCATAGTTA
>JANXYF010000019.1 GCA_025350175.1 Nitrosopumilales archaeon
GGAAGATGTTGTAAAAATATCACAGGAATATGGACTAGAACAATGATATGATTTTACAAAACTTCTAAGCATAATTTACTTTATGAAATTATAGTTTAGGTGAAAAATATTCATCGTCAGAAGGAGTAGTCTTCTTTCTAGGCACCAGTATGAGAAATCTACGATAAATATTGTAAATTACTCTGTTTTCTTTCAATCTCGGTGCTATCATTTGCCAGAAATATCTTGCTTTAATGCTTGAAATTCTAGAATCTCTTACAACAAATACACTATAGCGAGATTTTTCCACAATCTCCATAGTTCTTGGACTAAATGCCTGATCTGATTGATTTCCAGCTCCTACGATTACAATCTCTGGATCCTTGTTTAGATTCTCAAGTAAATCTTTGATAACTTCAGAGCTTGTTGGGTACACTCTTTCTACTGGTACCTTTCTAAGATCAAGGTCAAACATTTTTTCATTAATTCTGCTTAGAATGTCTCTTTCTTCTTCTGGTGATTCCACAACTCCTCGTATAATTCGCATCTTACTTCCTAATACATTAGAAAATGCGTGTGCAATTTCAATTCCTAGATCTGAATGTCTTCCTTTATCGTATGACACCACCACGTTAGACAATTCTGTTTCAAATTCTTTTTTGATATTTACTCCAAGAATGTCACACGTGGTAAGAGAAAGTAGTTTTCTATTATTTCTAAGATCAAAGAAATCCATGATGAGCAGATTTATTCCCTGCTCTTCTGCAGTTGCAAGAATTGCTTCTGTGTTATCATGTGATAACCTTACTAGATATCTATACTCTGAAAAACCAGGAATCTTTTTTAGTTCATCAAACGATTTTGTGATTGGGTCTGCAAATCTATGGCCCATTGAAAGGGGTATTTGAAGAGGTATCGTTGCTACATTCAAAAGTGAAATCTCGCCATCTTTGTCTTTAGCAATTGTGGAGGCAATCTTGACTAGCTTTTCAATTGTCTTTTTATTGAAAACCACCATTATACGATAATTCTTTCTTTCTGATGGACCTATGTTTGCAACTAAAGGGGCATAGTGCTCTATTTCTTTTTTAGATATGTGTAACTTGTAAATTGAAAATCCAATTAATATCCAAATGATTGCAATTACCCAGCTTAGTGGATTATAAATTAACAGAAAAATTGCCAATCCTACTTTGCATATTATTCCTATGATTGGCATGAGGGGAAATAGTGGAATTTTAAACCCATAATCAAGTTTTTTACCGTATAATCTTCGAATGTTTATTCCTGCCCAGTTTACCTGCGTAAAAAGAAAAAGAAACATCACTCCTGCTACAATTGCAATCTGCTCTAATGGGAGCCATGATGCCATTATTAGCATGATAATACCTGAGGCAATTACTGCAAAATGAGGCGTATGATATTTGGGATGAATGGAACTGAAGATATACGGAAGGTTGTATTGCCTACCCATTGCAAAAGATACACGACTTGATGAAAATGTGGTAGCACTAAGAGCAGCTATACTTGAAACAATGCCTCCTACATAGACCAGTATTGTTCCATATGGGATGAGATACTGTGCAGCCTTTGCAATTCCCACATCCTGATTGTCTCCAATAAACTGCCATACTTCCTTACCGATCTTCGAAGAATCAATACCTCCAAGAAAGACAAAAGTAAAAACTACGTAAAGTACAGTTACTGTTCCCAGTGTAATAAAAATTGCTCTCGGTATATTCTTCCTTGGATTTTTTACTTCTTCACCAGCTTGGACAATAATTTCATAGCCTTCAAAAGCGATGAATGTTATTCCCATTGCCAAAATAAAACCAGTTATTCCTTTTGGGACAAAATGCTGAAAGTTTACTGCCCAGTTATGGTTCACAAAACTCATTGCATAAATTCCTGATGCTATGAGAATTATGATAATTATAATTTGCATAAATGTAAGTCCATTACCAATTTTTCCAGTAAGTGAAACTCCTCTGTAATTTACATATGTGAATAATATTATAGAAATGATGGCAATAATTTTGTCTAGTGGAATTCCTCCATACTGTGCTGCAACTCCAACACTTGTCAGCAGACTGCCTACGAAATCTCCAATTGAGACTGCATACAAACTACCTGCTATCATGTGGGCAAACCAAGCTATCCAGCCACTGATGAACGCATTTGGTCTTGGAAGACCTTCTTTTACCCATCTATAACCACCACCAGCTTCTGGAAATGCAGAACCTAACTCGGCATATGTTAGCGCAGTAAAGAAACTGATTACTCCACTAGCTAAAAATACAATTAGAAGAGCAGGTCCTCCTTGGTACATTGCAGGACCTACTAGATTAAAGATGGAACC
>JANXYF010000033.1 GCA_025350175.1 Nitrosopumilales archaeon
GAATATATGAACACCTTGGTGTACACATTCCAGGTTCGCCTTGTATAGAAAATTATACGGAAAATGTACTTACTAATCATAAAAACCCACAAGCTGGACTTGAAGATTATTATGGAAAAATAAGACTGCTGGTCAGTACTGATATAGATACGACAAATGCACAAACATCTGAACCTTCATCAGCTCTGAAGCTTTACCTTTCTACAAGTTCTCAGGTGATAAAGCCTGGACAGGCCATAGGTATTACAATCTCAGTTAACAACACACTTTCAAAACAGCTAACAATAAGCGATGAAAATTCATGGAGTATAAATGATCTGAGCACAAATCCATGTACTTCGGCACCATATGGAATTGCAATCTTTGATGGGTTCTATTCAGAGCAAAACGTGACTAAAGGCAAGCCACTTGAAATATTCAATCCATATGCATTATGTCCAGTTTATAACCAAACTACTCAGAGCTACTTGTTTTCACCCTCAAGTGGTCATGTTACATTGAATGATTGTACAGATACTCCAACTGCATGCTCATCTGGATTTGACATGGGAGATCAATTCTCATTTAGTGGTACTTGGAAGGATGGACAGATCCAGCCATTCAACCAAGGTCTCTATACAATAGTTGGTGGTGATGAATGGGGTCATGTTGTAATCCAACACTTTACAGTTACAAATTCAAAGGGGTATTAAAAAAATGAAAACTCTCTATCTCTACATAATTGTGGTCTTGATGGTATCCGTTGCAATAGTTATCGTCATAGAATTTCCAATTTATCGTGGACCTAATGCATTGATAGTGCCTTCCAAACCCTATCAATCAGATGCAACTGAAAATACAATAGATGAAAAAAAAGCAAGATCTTTGGCAGAAAGTTATGTGGACGAACTCAAGATTATTTCATATGGTTGCCAATTCCAATCCCTTTCAGGCATATATGGAACTGATTCTAACGGTGTCTCAAAACTAAATGCCGTTCAGGTGGGTTATACTTGCACTAGTAGATATGTCGGAGCGTTTGTGATCATCGAAGATCCACAATTAACCAAGGTACTCAATGTAACAACATTTCCTAGCTCTCGTTTTGGATCTTGAATACTGAAAACTCTACATTATTCTATAATTTGGCACAATTGAAACCAAAAAATGCATTTCACAAACCTAGTTTTATATATCAAATAATTGTAATTACATCACATGGTAGAAAGACGAGATTATAATATATTGATAAAAAAAGATGGCAAATTCTATACCGGTTATTGTCTTGAAATCCCTCAAGCTAGAGGACAAGGAAACACCAAGACTGAAGCAATACAAGATACCAAGCAAGCCATAAAACTTTGTAAATCATATATTGAGAGTAAAAAGAAAAATTCTGCTTCTAAATTGGTAACAGTTTCAGTTTGAGTCTTCCTGTCATAGGCTGGAACGAGGTTCTAAAGACATTAAGAAAAAAAGGATTCTATCCAACAAGACAGTCAGGAAGTCATATCATAATTGAGAACGGCCAAGGCTTGTGGACGTCTGTACCAAGAAAAAATGAACTAGGGAAGGGGCTTTTGTTACAAATAATCTCTGATTGTGGCTTGACGAAAAAAGATTTTCTTGAATTACTATGAATGAAAAATACGTTGAGATAAAAACGAGTCTTATTCTTAAAAATCACGCACAGACGGAACCTGAAAATGCACTGTACAATAGCGTGTCCGGCCCGATCCATCCTTTTTTAAACTAGCAAAATCTAGTCCCACTTTAAATGCAAGGAAATTAAATAGTAACTGGTACAAAAATTGTCTGGATATCCATCGTTTAATTTTGTAGAAAAGCTAGTAAAACAAAAAGGATCTGGGTATCATGTTATTTTGGGAGTGCTAGTTCTCATCATTGGAATTGGCATAGGTCTTGCAATTGATAACCCATTGATCATATACGTATCTCTTGCTTTAGGCATAGCACTAATCATCTCTTCATTTTTAATGATTATAAAACAATATGAGAGAGCAATAATTCTAAGACTGGGAAGATATCAAAGACAAGTTGGTCCAGGTGTTCAAACAAGACTGCCTTTTGCTGACAATATCCTGGTGGTTGACATACGAGAAAAGGTGAGCGAATTTAAAGCAGAAAGGATGCTTACAAAAGATAACGTTCCTGTTACGATTGATGCAATACTTCGTTACAAAATAATACAAGAGCGCGCAAAAGATGCAATACTAAATGTAGAGAACTTTAATCAAATGATACAGCAGGTCTCCCAAACAACACTTCGTAACAATATTGGCTCTTCACAATTCCAAGACGTACTTTCAAAAAGAGAGGAGATAAACCAACACATAAGAACCGTAATTGCAAGCGAGGCAAGTAACTGGGGAATAGAGGTGATAGGTGTTGAGATTCGCCAGGTGATAATTCCACAAGAACTTGAATCCGCAATGTCGATGCAGGCACAAGCTGAACGTGAAAAAAGTGCAAGAGTGACATATGGAGAGTCTGAAGTTCTGGTTGCACAAAAATTTCTAGAGGCAGCTAAAGTATATGCCGATAATCCAGTAGCATATGCGCTAAGACAATCAAACATGCTATACGAATCAATTAAGGTTCAAGGAAATACCATCATTATAGTTCCATCAGAATCGCTCAATTCAATGGGATTTGGAAACTTGGGAACAACAATTGCATATCTTGAAAGCACCAAAAGGGCAGTAGCACAACAAAAACCAAAAGATGAAACCCAA
>JANXYF010000042.1 GCA_025350175.1 Nitrosopumilales archaeon
TAAAACTGAATCAGAGTGAAACTAGTTAAATCAAAGATTGTGTATTACCGTGTGATGAAATTTGATGATTTTTGGAATTTATTAGTATCAGAGCTTGCAACGCCTAAACAATTTGTAACCCAGACCAAGCCCTTTTCTGCCAAATATTCCGGAGGTAGAATAATGGTTTCTACCAGTGATACATTGTGGCCTATAGATAGATCCGCAATGAGACAGATTTGGACCAAGGCCATGTCTATGCACGAAAAGATGAGATTTATTCATACAAATTATTCCCATGAGAACATTAGGACATCCTCGTATATTATTTCATTAATGAAGCACTTTGTTGTAGATGAAACTAAAATGGAATGATTCTGATAAATATAATAGAGTAGAGATCTATATCATCACATGGAAGAAAAAAAGAAGATGAAATCAAATACTAAAGAAGATTATAACAAGGCGTTGGCCTCAGACGATCCTACTATAATTACAGAGGAAGAAAAAGAACGATTGACAAGAGAAGCAATAAAGAAATTCAAATCACTATGATGAACATAGGCTGGGTGGTTACTGGCATGATCTTACTTGGAGCAATGACTGCATGTGCAGTTAGACTGTATCTGAAAAGAAAAAGAGAACAAAACTTGTCATTAAATAAATCCGATGATCTTAAGATCTAATCTTTAGAGTGGATATCTCCACCTAGATATTCTCCATTCTCGTCATAAACATAAAACACGGTTGCTACACTTGGATGAGCCGCATCTTTTGAAGCATTTTTAGTCATTTCTCTTGCTTTCTTGATTGCTTCTTCACGATTATCAAGATCTTCTACTATCCAATGTCCTTCTCCTGGAATCTCAAACTTTTCTATTCCAATTATTCGAAATTTTCCTTTTGGAGGTTTAAGCTCAGGAAATTCTCTAAACACAGGATCTAATACAGTCTTATGTAATAAAAAGAAACTCTGATTTTTTATTGCATGTATAGGTACATGGTAAAACACGTGATACTAGTAACAGGGTGATAGCTCTCTTGATTGTAGCTAGTTCTTTAATAATCTGACAAGAAAACATCATCAAGAATATGATGACCATTAAAGATACTCAATTAATCCCACGATGGAAGAAAGAGGTTGTCATTGATACATTGTATCATCATTCAGACCTGTCTGGAGTCTATCTCATATCAAGTAGACATGAGTATGACACAAGTCCAGAGCATAATAGATAAGATACGAAAGAACGAGGCATTAGAAGTTCTTGTCTCACATAGCAAAACCCCTGTAGAGAAAATCATGACAAGATCTGTTGTTAGCCTTGAATCTAGTAAAACAGTATACACGACGCATCCAAAATTATGGCAAAAAAACGGTGGGGTGTCTTGTTGTAACTTTGAAAGGAAGACCTCTTGGCATTGTTACTAAAGGTGATATTGTAAAAGGAGTATCAAAATCTGATATTTCATTTAAGAATAGAAATCTGGGCGAGTTTGCCACAAGACCTCTGATTTACGCATCTTCTAGACAAACCGTCGAAGAAGTAGCAGATCTGATGATAAAAAATAAAATTCGTAAACTTCCAGTATTTCAACAAGGAAAAGTAGTTGGAATTGTAACTGCCACTGATCTTGCAATGTTTCTTTCACCTACAAGAAGACCTGGTCTGACTGAATCCATACTTCATGCCATTACTAGAGAAAAGTCTAGAAAAAAATAACATTAAATTCAATCTAATCAATCAAATTATGTGCGAAAAGGCATTTCTGGTATTTTACTATTTTTGATTTTAGTATTTTCTACTGCTCCGTCATTTGCACAAACTACAAACTCTACATCGCAAGATTTTGCAACACTACAACAACAAAAAAACCAAAACAATGGTCCGTTGTCATATGCTGTTTTTTATATCACCGAAAATGACAAATGTTCTGATGCTGAATATGCAAGTCTAAAGTTCTATCAGGTAATAACTGAAGAATATCTCGCTCTGTATAAAGTACAGTCTGACCTCCAGGGTTCATTATGTATTCCAGAAAAGAGTTATCAACAATATTTTTCAGGACTATCGACATATACACTTCCGATAGTAATATCTGATAATGCCGTAGGCCAAAAACTAGTCCAGCAAGGATTCTATGGAATGTATGAAATAACTGGAACGGGGACACAGGCAATCTATGTGTGTTCTTGTGATACACAAGTAGAGAGCTGGGCAGGTGCATGGGTTCTATCTCATGAATTGTCTCATTTTGCATTACGATACTTTGGAGAGCCTGATACTATCGCAATCAACTGGGTTCATTATATACAAGCACTAGTGAACCAGTGTCAAAATGGAGACTTTTCAAAGGTCTGTCCACAGTACACTGCATCAGTATCTGCACCTTCTGGAAATTTAATTCCTGTAATGGAGATATATGGTCAAGGACCATCAAGTGATCTGCCAAAAAATGCGCCTCAAAGTGAAGCCTTGATGACTGCCTCAAAAATAATTCCAATCTCAAATCCCGCATGCCAAAATAATCAGATCTGTGTTCTACCAGGTGATCATATCAAATATCAGATAACTACAGATACTAAAAACCAGACAGTACAATTTGATTTTGTAAATCCAACTGATGACAAAAACATTGCAGTCAAGACAACGGTAATACAAAATGGTACAACTGCAAGTGAATCTGACATGCTGGATCTAACTAAATCATTATTTACAAGACCAAGCGGACAAGTATCCAATTTTATGTACATACTTCCAACCCCACTAAAATTAAACAGCGCATATCACCAAGAAATTACGCAATTCAATACCTATCAAAGAAATGTCATGTCTGGACAAAATAACAACGGGACAAATTCTATTCTGGTACAGATAGACCAAGATACTGGCATACTGGTACAATTGGCAATATTTAATGCAGTAAACACAAATGACAAAGTCTCAATAAGTCAGACATCTTACAAATTGCTTGATACTAATAAAATCAACTCTTCTGATGTTGTAACTAATTCTACTCCAGTTCCAATATGGATAAAACAAAATGCAAAATTATGGTCAGACGGTTCAATGTCTGATAACCAATTCCTTCAAGGGGTGCAATATATGATAAACCAAGGAATGGTGAAAACCACCTCAAATAATCCTGGAACAAATTCTGTCTCAAAGATACCATCATGGGTAAAAAATAATGCCAAGTACTGGTCAGATGGTTCTATAACTGATGATGAATTTGTACAATCAATCCAGTATTTGATTACACATGGAATAATTCATGGCTAATTTTTGAACTATTTTTTTCCAAAATTGGAGCCATTTGTAGATTCTAAATTTGGGTATGATATGACTATCTTTTTAAATTACAGACAAATGACACACAACAATGCCCAATAAAATTACTCTAAACATTGACAAGGCAATATACACTGAGGGAGAATATGTGAAAATAAAATTGGATTATGAATCACTTACTCCAAAAATTGCAATGCACCTAGTTGTTTTAGATCCATCTGAAAAAGAGATGTTCAGTGAAGATCGATACATCAATTCACAAAAGGGTTCCTACTCAAACGTACTACGATTTGATACAAAACAATGGAAGATTTCAGGCAGATACAAGGTTGCTGCATGGGATCAAGAAGGAACAAGAAAGGAAGTTTTTTTCCAGTTCAAGTCAAAGTCTCCCTAAATGTATTATATCAACAAGGCTATAATTTTTGTATACTAACTTGATGTTTTATAATCCCTATTGTGATTGTTTCAAATGATGCTGCCTTTCTTAATCTGATAATTAGTGATAGACATTCCTATTATTGTTGATGTGGTTGTAAGTAAGAATCCAGCTGTTGGAAATACAGCTAACAGTGGCAACATCGAAGTTCTTCCCTCTAAGCACCTGTTTGCAAGATTCAAAAATATGGATTTGAACATTACTTTATCATTCCTCTGAGCTTCTCTGGGGGCGCATTCATGATCTCATCTTTTGTATATGATTTGTTCAATTTCTTTTTGAGTAATACAATGCTCATTCCTCTTGGTATTTCTTTTCTTGAACTCAAATAACTGAGATACTGCTCTTTTTCTTCTTCTGTACAAAATACTGTTTCATAATTGTTAGATACCCAGATTTGCTCAAATGATTCCTTGCTAATTATCATCATGCCATGCATACGCTTTAGAATCTATAAGGAATTGCGATACATTGTTCAGTAACAATGTTACTGACATTATATGTAGATGTGATTAGACACTATTTTTGATAGGTATCAAACTAAGACTGGGTGAATTTATATTTTAATAACAAGTCATACGTCTCTTTTTAATCTGAATATGATATAATGTGTAATGGGCAAACGGGCAGATCTCTTGGTGGAATATCCTCAAATCCATTCCCTCATCATGTGAACCTGCTTGCCTGAATTGGACTGTTTTTAAGATTCTATTATATCCCAGATAGACTGTTTCCATACGAATGAATGTTCTTGATGACCTGATGAAAGCAAAGATAGTGGCTTTGATTTTAGATAAAAAAACCGAGTTGGCATTGGAGAAACTAAGTGAATTGTATAAAGTTGACACTCCTGAAATTGTAGTGGGTACAATCAAAAAGAAACGAAGGACAGTTTATGCAGTATATGTCGTACAAGAAAAAAAAATTTACGCACTAAACTCTGACATTTTCTATAATCCTTTTGTTATTTTACATGAATACTATCATCATATCAGATCAAAGTTTGGAACTCACAGAGGTTCAGAAAAACATGCCAACCTGTACGCACAAGACTTTATCGATTCATACATGAAAATTGTAGAGCAATTAAATCAAAACAAGACGCCAATCAAAAACTGACTAGATATCTTCTAGAATTTTTCTGATGAAAACCTTCGACAGTCTTATCTATTAGCATCGTATAATTCAAGTATCGTGGATCTATTCAAAAAGAAATTCAAATGTGAACAATGCACTATGAAATTAACATCATATGATGATTTGATAAAACATATGCGTCATGAACACCATCATGAGATTGTAAAATGTAATGAATGTGGGAAAGAGTTTATACATGAAACAGATAGACTACATCATTCAAGAGAAGAACACCAGAAAAAAATGGAAGGACGTATTCATAAAAGTGATCACAAACATGAGAATGAATCTACTTCTCCACAAGATGAAGTGGATGCACATATGAGAAAATTTAGCGATAATCTCTAAGTATTATTGTTGACGGATAATTCATCATGAAACACAAAATTGACAAACTGAAAATTTTGTATTTCTCAATCATTATTATGCTGATTGGAATATCTTATTCACTTGTTTCAATTTTAGATGTTTATGCAACTTGTACTCCAAATGCAGACTGTGGTACAAGATATGTCGCTTCAAACGGTTCGCCGTCAATTATAATATCACAAGATGTTTTTTCCACTGGTTCCAAGGTTGATATTCTAATTCATGCGCCTGATTTTAACTCAAATCCTTATGCCATAGATACGATAGGTGAGGAGGGAAGTAAAGTGATTATTTCCACCCGGGAAAGTAGTATTCCATACAGACTCGTTGAGACTGGGTTTGATACTGAAGATTTTGCAGGATATGTGATTCTATCTTCAAGTACCTCAACATGTTCTCCAGTTTGTGGCCCAACCGATGGCTATTTAGCTGCAAGCGGTGATGATGCAATAACTGCCTCACTTGTTTATCCTGATGGTAGTGCTATATCATCCACTTCATCCGGTTCTGCTGCAATGACTCACACAACAATACCTGAATTTCCATTTGTAAATATTGCATTAATTGCAAGTATAATATCGCTTATCTTCTTCTCTAGGCTGAAAACATAATTTTTAAAAAAACTATTCTTTGTGTTTTGCTACAATCTGATATCCAACTTTGTGAATTATTGTCTCTAACATCATGCGCAAGTCACTTCCCTTTCTATAGTCTCGAGAATACAAAGCTACTGTTGTTCTTTTACCTCAAGCAAGTTCATATCCCTTGACAGCTGAATCTTTTCCTACAATTCCAACACAATTTCCACCATATCCTCGAATTGCAGAAAAACATGGAATGTCACTTGGTCCATCTCCCAAGTATATCATGTGTTCAAAAGAAATCCTTCTGTCAACACGCTTGACTGCATTGTTAACAAGATATGGTTTTTTTCGCAAGTCAGTCCCAGTTATTCCCTTGTTTATCGCATACAGGAATTTGGTTTTTTCAGTAAATGTGGCACTTGATTTTATTCCAGTGATTACACCATGCATGTCTGTTGTAAACCTTCCAGCAAATATATCATCAAAATATTTTGTGAGAACACTGCCTTTGATTAGATCCTCAATTCCTGATGATATGATATAGCATTCTAGACTGATGCCTGCTTTAACAAAGTCCTTGTTTTGCTTTATCATTGATTTTAATTCTGGTATGAATTCTGGAACTCCTTTGTATGGTGCAATATGTTATCCAAGTGAAGATAATTTTTCATTGGTATCCTGTTCAATATGGCCAGACTTCATCAATTCTACAATCTCGTTCATGTATGCTAAAGGTGGGTCCCATCCCTGAGAGACCATTTTTGATATGCTCTCCCAAAATAATTTCTGGGATAATCCATTATAATCAAGCAAAAATCCTGTGGTATCTGGAGCAAGTGTCTAGTCACAGTCACAAATTATTGCTATAATATTTTGATTCAACTAGAGTATATTTTATGGAGATACTTGATATCTTTATTCATTGCCTGATTTATCACTAAATATAGGATGGATTAAGAAAATGAAGAACGCACAATGCAAAAGGTGTCTAAACAAATTCCAAGAAAAAGAGATCTACACAATCCAACAATTTCAGTATAGAAAATCTCCGTCATATGATTGGACAAAAGAATTCTTTAGTGTGTTAAAGATTGGTGAGTGGGATTCTTTTTGTGAAAACTGTATGAAATATTATGGTGACATCTCAAATAATGCTTGGCTGAAATCCCACAGCAAGTAAATATTCTCTAACTCTTCAAATTGCCATCTAAAAAGGAGAGTGTCTTATTCCGCGCATCGTTTGTTTCCTTGGGTGCATAATTTGCACCAGATGGATTTGCAAATGCATGACTTAAGCCGGGATAGATATGGATCTCATTTTTTATTCCCATAGTATCAAGTGTAGATTTGAATTCTCTTACTTTGTCAACTGGAATTGATTGATCTTTTTCTCCATAGAATCCAAGTGCTGAGAAAAAGGAGATTGGAATTACAACTGATCTCATGTCTGCACTCTTTTGTTATTGTGATAAAATAAGAATACAACAGGTATTGACAAAATTAATTACAAATGCTTTGGACTTTATTCCAAAACAAATCGGATACATACTGATAAAGTCATATAAAGAAGATGGCATGGCAAAAATCATAGTAAAAGATAATGGTATAGGAATAGCCAAGAGTGATCTTGAGCAAATCTTTGTTAAATTTTACCAATTAGATACCAAAGCAACTCGAGAACACGGGGGAACTGGGCTTGGATTGTCAGTCTGTAAGGGAATAATTGAGAATCACGGCGGAAAAATTTGGGCAGAATCTGACGGGAAAGGAAAGGGTACAGCAGTTCACATCTTGCTTCCTATAGAGGATATGTCAAAGCCGATCAAGACAGTTTAGGTAGTTTTTTGCATTTCCATATTGGAATCGATCTTTGTTAGAATATTCCATTTTTGTAAACTATCTTGGACAAAATAGCAGTCATATTTTTATAAAATACATGCCTTATTTTTCTATAAATGAGTGAGACCAAAAAATCTCTAGTAACAGTGACGATAGAAGGCACTTTGCTTAAAACAGGAGGAATTCCACTTTTAGACGAAGTCAACTCTAGGCTCTACAAGAAATTCAACTCGTCTATTGCAGAATGTTATGAGCACCCTGGATATCTAAAGGAAGTATTGCAAGAAATTTTTGGTGATGCACATCATGAGATAACAAAAACAATTGTAAAAGAGTTGACTGCATTTAATTACGATGATAAAGTTTTGCAGTTCATAGAAAAGGTAAATTATTGATACGGTCTTACAAAAAGAATTGCGATTAAAAATAACTGCCATTCTTACATTATTTTCTGTTGCAATATCTCTAATTATTGCCAATTTGATGGGAAAAGAGACTGCAATATTGGTGGGAAATTTGGGGTATACTCCAATTACGATATCACTAACAGCTCTTACTATGATTATGACAATCAAGTTTCGCGCAAAGAGTACTCATGGAATTGCTTGGATTATGTTTCTTGGATGTGCCATATCGTGGATGGTTGCAGAACATGTGTGGAGTGTAGAAGAACTTGTATTGCATGTAAAACCATTTCCGTCAAGTGCTGATATTTTCTATGTATTAGGATATTTATTTTTAATTTTATTTGTAATCTACTATCTGAAGGTGGTAAAAAAAGCCATAACCAAAAAGATGATTCTAGTGTCAGTTGCTACTTCTGTTGCATTATTACTTCCCTCACTTTACATTACTCTGTATGAAAACTCTGATGTTGCTGGAATTGCATTTTTACTTGCGTTTGTCTACCCTGTATTGGATTCAATTGTTCTAGTGCCTGCTTTGATTGGAATTATGATGTTTTTCAGGGGTGAAGTGAACAAAATGTGGACATTTTTTAGCCTTGCAATTGTATCTCTTGCCGCAGGAGATACTGGATTTCTTTTAACTGAAATGGATGGAAGTTACTATACCGGACACCCCGTAGATATATTGCTCATGTGGTCATATGTTTTGTTTTCATTTGGGGTGTATTCACAATACAAGATATTTTCTGGCAGAAAAAATTTCTTTGAGGATAAAAAAGAACTCAGATAACCACCAGATGTATGATTATAGTTATATGTAAAAACAATCTAGTTGGAAAATTTTATTCTTTTTTTGTATTTGTAGCGGATTTAACTATTTGAGAGACTGTTTTATTAAATGTCTTGTCTATGGGGGTGTTATTTTGTTTCACAAATTTTAGTCCATTATTTTGCATTACCTGCGTTAATTTTTTAGAATTTTCAAATGGTTTGCAAATGTGATCTCCACATATTTTGATATTTCCTGGATTTGTGGCTGTATGACGTACAGATGGTAGATGAACAGATTGGACCCATCCGTTTGAAGCAGATGCACTTGAAATCATTGATGCAAGTAATATTATTGAAAACATGGAAAATAGTACAAATGATTTTTTCATCTTTACAATACTTTGAAATTATTCTTAATAACAAATTAGTATGAAGGATAGGAAATACTTAATAGAAAAGAAAAATGGAGCGAGTTAGTTTTTCTAATATTAAGACTTGTCGTTTATGATATCTAAAGTATGGAATTGTTTTGATATCTTGTTCTTAAAATAGGCCAATAAAATATTGTCACATGTGACAAGTGATGATGATAATTCTTGGTATGGTATGGGTAATGCAAGAGCAAAAGAGGAAGATAACGAGGATGCGTTAATTGCATATGACAAGGCACTTGAAGTAGATCCAAATCATGTCCGTGCTTGGAATAACAAGGGTATTGCCTTATCAAGACTAAAAAGATTTGAAGAGGCCATTGGGTGCTATGATAAGGCAATTGAGATTGAACCACAATATGCTAATGCATGGTATAACAAAGCCAATGCTTTGAGAAACTTTGGGCAGTCTCTAGTTGACAAGGCAAATGATGACCGTACTAATGCTCCAAAAATGATTAACAAGTCCATTGGATTATTTGATTTGGCTGAAAAATGCTATGATAAAGGGGATATTATATCAGGAAAGAAATGATGAATCTTGAAAATATCTGTAAAGAAATAATGAAATCTGATGCAGAAATCCTCATGGTTGCTATATCTCATAGAACTGATACTCATTATGAGGAAAAAGAGGGAACTACGAGTCTACATACAAAAGAAAGTATAGAAAAATCTCTTGCAGACGCCTCACTTAGATGGGTAACTAGAAGGTCTCATAGAATGCTTGGTGAACCGCTTTATGCCATGGCAAAATATGAAAAAGCAAAACGAATTACGATTCCTCTTGGTCGATATGGTATTATCTTATGTGCTGTCTTGCCAGACTCTGATGCTGAAAAAATTGCTTCAAAATTAATAATAATTGCAAAAAAATATTCTGATTAGTTATTCTGTAATTGTTAAAAAATATTGCATACTACCCACCATAACCAGAATTTCCAACAAAGCTTGCACTAGCGGGAGTTCTGTATTCTTTTGTTATGTCGATTCCTTCATTTGTAGTTACTTTTACCGCCTTTAATTCACTGCCTACTGGCGGTGAGAGCGAAATCTTTTCCCCGGGATTTAACTTGGGAATTATGTCTGGTTTTGCAGTTCCACCATAATTTACAACAATATTAGTCAAGGCGTCTGTACCGGTATTTTTTATGGATACATGCGTCTCTGTTCCCATCTCGTCTGAAATAATAATTGGATCAACTGAAATATTGTATTTCTCTGACGTGCCAGTTAAGGGTAGGAAATTTGTTACAAGGTATATGATTATGGCTAAAAAGCCTCCTGCTATGACTAATGCAAGAAGGGGTTTTTTCAACTAGTGTAGTTTAATTTCTAAATATTTCAATGATGCTGTTTTGGAATCTATTTGTCATTGGGCGTTGAAATTGAACACAAACTTCTATATCTCATTGATTGTAATTGGAAATTAATTATTATTTTCGAAATTTATAAAATATTCCTATCGTCACAAATGGTATTATTCCAAGCAAGTACGCAAAAGTATTGTTTCTTAATACTGAAGACATGGCTAGCTCTATGCCTAAAAATAGAGTAATCATTGCAGGTACTAGACCATATAATGTAAATCTGTGACTTCTTTTTTTGAATTTTTCAAAATCAATGTATGGGTATTCTAAATGATGGTAAATTACAGGCATGATGAAAAGTGAAATTGACACAGTAATTGATGATATTGCAATTAATACAATTATTTTATTTTCAGGTGTAAAATTGACAGAAGAATTTACTGATATGGTTAACAAAAACCCAAACAAAAAACCTGCAAATGTTGTTAACAGTGCACTTTCTCTAATTATTGATCCATAATCGCTGGTAAGCTTGTCACTAGGTTTCTTTTCATTATCGTCTGGCAAATATTTTACGTTGTGTTTAGTTTCACGTCACAAATGAGGGTTTCTCTTGACACTTGGGCATAATTGTATTTTAACGAAAATAATTCCAAGTTTGATAAAGAATTGATTTTATCTTATAGGCCAATCGAGGCCAAGTCTGCATCTAGGTCTGCTTGGTCTGCTGCCAATTTATCTTGGGCTGATGTCAATGAGGTTTGGTCTGCTAGTTTTTTTTATGATATAGCACGTGTTGTACAATTCCTATTCCGACAATGACTGCAACGGTTATCAGAATTAATTTTCCAGTAACAAGTTTTGTAGCATATCCCCCCTGCGGTATTGTGAATACCATCTTGTCAATGTATTCTTGTTTTGTTATAGGATAGTCTATTCCTACTAGGGACTCTGAGCTTTTGTCCCCCTTTGCCTTGATAGAAGTTAGGATGTGATCTAACCTTTGAACCTCTCCTATGCCTAAATCCATTAGGTGTTGAATTGTTTTCACTAGGTCTTCAGACATGTAAAAAATTTATCATGTTTTGTTGGTATATTGGTGTTCATCAATCGATTTTGATTCTATAATTAACAATGGTATCATGTTCTAAATAATGTATAATAATTGGTAAAGAACCAGTTGACGCGTGTCTGTAGATATATCGCTGCCTAATTTTATAGAATGCAAGGTTATTTTACCAAACGCATGCTGGGTTGAAGCTCAAAATGATCAAAAGGATTCTATTATTTTGGTATCGGTACCATGTGATGATGTATCATCAATTGTAATAATTGATTCTAGTGGAAAGAGAAACGAGTTGTGTTTTGCAATTGGCTCTGTTGTAAAGATAGAAAATAACAAATTATTCTACAGCAAGAGCAGACTTGAAAAATGTGACTCTGAAGAATGATATTAAAAATCAGACTGGTACTTTAACACGAGATCTAGTTACGATAAGATATGTGAGAAAAACGACAAATGTCACATTTACAAATAATGTAAATGGATTGACCAGGGATTCTTGCAGTGTTCCATATTGTAAAGGATTAGTCCAGAATGTGCCTGGTGACAAGTAGATCTTTTGCCAATATGACATGGATGTAACTGCATGAGCTAATAGAAAATGTATAGTAAAAGCAATTTTTATTTTTCTATTTGGTATGTTTTTTACAAAATTGTACAATCCATACGATGCAATTAAAATAACAGAGAGCAAAAACGGCAAAAGATATCTCTCTAATGAAAAGTCTCTTGCAATCATGAGTGTTAAAACAAACGTGCTTACAAACCATGAAAGAATCAAGATCTCTGATTTGCAGTCTTTCAACTTTCTTATCCTCTGAATCAAATACGCAAATCCTATAAAGAAAAAGACGGTTATTGGGATGCTAGAATTGGTAGGTGGGCTATTCCATCCAAGTGTAAACGTAGAATTTGGATAAGCTCCTGGAATCTGGCGCTCTATGGGGCTTGGAAATAAGGTATAATGGAAAAGTGAGAGCATTCGCACAGGCTGTATTCCTCCAACGGTAGGATATGCAATAAACCACACATCTCTGTTATAGTTGTCCATGTCTGTCTTTGTTGCTTTGACTTGACCAAGTGGATCTTTGTAAAATCCTGGCTGTGTCATAAAAAATGAAAATATAGAGAGCAAGAAAAATGCCAAAACTATTAATGTTATTTTTATAATTCTTTTTTTATTACTATCCCTTTTACTTGAACCAAAAAAATAATTTACAGTTATGATTGTGACAAACAAAGGAAGAAATTCTATTGATAATAGCTTTGAAGTTAATGCACAACCAAATGAAATTGTACTGAAAATGAAATATTTCATTTTAATATGGCCTGATTTGAAAGAATATGACAAAAGCAATAATGCAAACATGCTAAAGAAAATGTAATGCACTTCAGTCATTATTGTTCTACTGTACCATATCCAAAGATTGTAAAATAGAAATAAAAGCGAAAAAACTATTCCTACATATCTATTGAAAAGAATTTTTCCAACAAGAAATGCAACAACTATGGTTAATGCCCCAAATACTGGTGAGAGTAAGCGCCCGGATGCCATCTGTTTTACTGTAGGTGCATCATGAAAATTGTAACAAGTAAACCAATAGCAAGACCAGTCGTAAAAATTCCCTGTATCCTGATGTGTGACACTCATGGGAAATCCAATCAAAACCATGCGCAGTGGGCTATATGTTGCCCCATGTGCAGGTATGTGATACAAAGAATTGCAGTTATCAATTGATATCAAGCATGAATTTACAATATCGCCGTTGTTTATCAGATGAATATAATTTCCAGCCCATCCAAGATAATTAATTTCATCACCATGTCTTGGCTGTCCTTCTAAATTGTATCCATAAATCATTAGGGCACCAAAGAACAAGGCTAGAGGTATGATGTAATTTGACTTTGTAGAAACAATCTGTGTAAAATTCATTGATTATTCCTCATGTCTTTTGATTATTTTTTGTACTAGATTGATATCTCTATCTGTTAGAAGTAACCGTATGTATCTTGACAAGAGACTGGTTTGTTCAACTTTTTCAACTGGAACATATCTGAATTACTTGTTAGATGAAAAATCTAGATGTAACTACAAATTTCTTAAACACAAACAATTTCTTAATATTGATATAATTATTTCAAAGATGTCATGAAAGCATTAGTGTATGAAGAATATGCATCTGATGATAACTATGCAAAGATATTGAAAATTAAAGAGATTCCAGATCCTAAACCAAAATCAAATGAAGTAGTATTCAAAGTTGTAATGACTGGATTAAATCATGATGACATCTGGGGTATGAGGGGAAAACCAATTCAAATTCCAATGCCACATATTTCAGGAACCGATGCAGCAGGAGAAGTAGTTGCAATAGGTGATGATGTTACCACAATAAAAATTGGAGACAGAGTGGTTTCACATGGAAATCTTTCATGTAGAGTTTGTATTGCATGCACAGAGGGTCGTGAATAT
>JANXYF010000098.1 GCA_025350175.1 Nitrosopumilales archaeon
ATTCCAAACCATTTGAAAAAAGTTTCATTAAATTCTAATGGAAATGTAATATCCATCATTGTTGTAAAATTTTCATCTTGATTAGCGTTAGGATCTTCACTTACAATGAATATGTTATGTAATAGGGTATAGAAAACCTCAATCTCCCATGGAGACATACCGTAAAATCTTAGGGAAAGTGGAAGTTTGGTTGTACTCATTTACAGACAATGATAAAAATTTCTAATTAAAGTTTCTAAACTGTCATGATGTACTTGAACAGATACAATATACTTACTGTTGAAATTACATACACCATGGGTTTCCATGCTAATACTGGAAAACTTGGAGTGGCAAGTTTTACTTTATAGTTATCAATGACTGTATTGACATACTTTCTTATTCGTTCATTCCAGATTTTGTATTCTACCTGATGTTTTTTTAGCAGTGTTTCTACCTCGTAAAATACTGGAGTTCTCTGACAAAAAAGATGCTGCAGATAATCACGTGATACTTCTACTTCTGCTTGAATTGCAACAAAGCCTTTTTTCATTTCTAATAGTCTTACATGCATCTCCCATGGTTTTTTTAGCTTAAGAGATAAACCGCTACCAATCTGTGCTTCCTGTTTATGCTCAAATTTTACATGAGTGAAACCTTCGTGAGAAAATATCTTCAGTAGTTCATCAACGCTTTTCTTTACTACTATGGTGAGTTGTTCTACTCCCTTTGTGTCAACCTTGACCTTACTCTTGTTACCATCCATAAAGTACATGGTTTTGGGATATCTAGTAAGAAACTCTACCATGACTCTGCGTCCATTTTAGTCATATTAAAACTATAGTTGTCTTAAATTCTCGTTCCTAGTCCACGAACATAGACACATTGTTCATATGAGATAGCCATATCGCTTTCTCTTATCTTTCTATCAGTGAGTCTTGCATCCGAATCTCTTATCAACACACATGGGATTGCATCTGAACCTTCACCCATCTTTAGATTTGCAATGGATGCAAGATCATCTGCTATGGCTTGAAAAGTTACTTTGAGAGAATTACCATACAAGTCTTTTTCTCCTCGAAGATCAGAAGTTGGTTCTATACCTGAACAAGATATTGCAACTCCTACAGTTCCCACTCTTCCAGGCATTAGTCTGCTATCTGTGATAATTATTCCAACATGTGCATTATACTTTAACAGAAATTTTCTTCTAAGATGTTCTGCTATTAGATATGGTTCGTTTGGGTACAAAACCACAGTTCCGCTCTGTGTATTGGATTTGTCTATTCCTGCATTTGGTGCCATGATATTATCTGATGATGTAATTACAAATCCTGGAATTCCACCAAATATTGTATCAGATTCCCTGAGAATTATCTCTGCTATTTTGGATTTCATGTGGAATCTCTTGCCAATTTTTTCCGCGTCAAAAGAAGGGACAACTTTGTTATACTCTAAAATTCTGCCCTGTGAATTTGCAACATACTTGCTTGAAATAACTATAACATCACCATTTACAGGAACTATACTAGCATTATCCAAATCTATTACAAGGCTTTCAAACAAATCAAATTGTTCTTTTTTTAATGTGGACTTTATAGGTAAAACTGTAAGAGGCATGTCTGGTTTTAAATAATAATTACTATTTAGGGTTCTGCAAACATTTTAATTTCTTACGAGTTGATTTTTTATATTGAATATTACTGAAAAGATCCTAGCACGTGCTTCAGGAAGATCAAAGGTTTCTCCTGGAGATGTGGTTTTTGTCAATGTTGACAAAGTGATGATGCATGATGTGTCTGGACCTGGAGTAATAGCGGTTTTTGAAAAATTAAGAAAGAAAGGAATGGTAATTGACAAAATATGGGATCCTGAAAGAGTCTGGGTTGCAGAAGACCACTTTGTTCCTGCGGCGGATAAGATATCTGCACAAAATATTGTATCGCTAACAAACTTTACAAAACAATTTGGAATCAAGAGGCATTTCAAATATGGAATGGGCCAATATGGCATATGTCATACTTTATCCCATGAGGAAGCAATGGTGCTTCCAGGAGAGGTGTATGTTGGAGGAGACTCTCACACAAATACTACGGGAGCTCTAGGAGCATTTGCGGCAGGTCTTGGACATACTGATGTTGCATATGTTTTGTTAAATGGTAAAATTTGGTTCAAGATCCCAGAGACATTATACTTTAAGCTAAATGGAAAACTTCCAGAACATGTCATGGCAAAAGACTTGATTCTAAAAATAATTGGTGATATTGGAAACGATGGAGCTGCATACAAGACAATGCAGTTTGGAGGTACAGGAGTATCAGAAATGTCAGTTGAAAGTAGATTGACACTAACAAATATGACAACTGAAGCAGGTGCGAAGAGTGGTATAGTGGAACCGGACCAAAAATTGCGAGACTATCTTGCAGCAAGAGGAGCTACAAAGTATGATGAAGTTCATAGCGATGCAGATGCTCAATATGAAAAAATTTACGAGTATGAAGGATCTGAAATAGAACCAACTGTATCAAAACCATACTCTCCTGAAAATATTGCAGTTGCACGTGACTTGTCTTCAATTGAACTTGATAAAGCATACATTGGCTCATGTACTGGTGCAAAACTAGAAGATTTACGAGCTGCTGCAAAAATTCTCAAAGGAAGAACTGTAAAAATAAGAACCGAAGTCTTACCTGCAGCAATATCCATATTTAAAAAAGCAATGGAAGAAGGACTGTTGAAAATTTTCTTAGATGCAGGAGTAGTTGTAGGACCTCCAACCTGTGGTGCCTGTTGCGGTGCTCATATGGGCGTGCTTGCAAAAGATGAGATTTGCATCAGTACTACAAACAGAAACTTTCCAGGACGCATGGGGCATGTGGAATCTCAGACATATCTTGCATCACCACTTGTTGCAGCAGCATCGGCTATTACAGGAAAGATTACTGATCCGAGGGATTTGAAATGAAAGGCTCTGTAATAAAATATGAACGAGATAACATCGATACAGATGTAATCATTCCAGGTCCTTATCTTAAGATTCATGATTATGCAGAGCTTGCAAAACACGCAATGGAAGGACTAGACAAGGATTTTCATAAACGGGTTAAACCTGGTGATTTTATTGTGGCAGGAAAAAACTTTGGTTGTGGATCGTCCAGAGAACATGCTCCTATAGCTCTGTCTTATTGTGGAATAAAGGCAGTCTTGGCATTGTCTTTTGCAAGAATATTTTATAGAAATGCAGTAGATGGAGCTTTCCTACTTCCAATTGAAATAGATGAAAGTGCATATCATGATATCTCTGATACCGATTCACTTGAAGTAGATATCTCTAAAAACGAAATTAAAAACTTGACCAAGAACAAGGTATACAAAATGAAGCCTTTCCCTGAATTGATAGGCAAAATAATAGAAGCTGGCGGACTATTCAATTACGAGCCTTAACTCAAATCTTTACCATTATATCTCCGGTTCTGTTGGTATTAACTGAGTGTCAAAAACATTATTTGAAAAAATATGGGATTCGCATATTGTAGTAGAGGAAGATGGTCGTTCTCTACTTTACGTAGACAGACATCTAATTCATGAAGTTACATCTCCTCAAGCCTTTGAGGGTTTACGTCTCAACTCAAGAAAAGTAAGACGACCTGATCTTACATTTGCAACAATGGATCATAATGTC
>JANXYF010000111.1 GCA_025350175.1 Nitrosopumilales archaeon
CACAAGGAAAAGAACTTGTATGGCCATGGATAAAGCAAAATTGGAAGGGAATTGTATCAAGATTCGGGGTGGGAAATCCGCTTCTTAATAGAATAATTGGCAGTGTTTCAGTTGAAGCAGACTTGGAAAAAGAAAAAGAGATCAAGAAATTCTTTACAAAACACCATGTTCCTGGTACTGAGATGAAACTTGCACAGACATTGGAGAGAATAAGAATTCATGCAAGATTTATTCAAAGTGTGAGAAAGGAATTCAGCTAGATTACAAATTATCATCACCTAGGAACGATTTTTATAATTTGACCACTAGAGTCTAAAGATGTCTGAATTAAGTCTAGGTCACCTTTTATCAAATGAATATGTGATTCCAGTCTTTCTTGTAACAATCTTTCTTGCTACCCTGATTGCAACAAAAGTAAAGATTCCTTATACAATGATTCTTGTGGTAATTGGAATTGCAATTTCAGTTCTAGATTTTACAGGCCATGGCATTCCAAACATTTCAGGATTCAAGGTAGACCCAAAACTAATTCTGTACTTTGTCATTCCACCTCTTATTTTTGAAGCGATGATGAGAATAGATCCTGAACAATTCAAAACAATTAGAATATCAGCGTTATTGCTGTCCACAGTTGGAGTTGGAGCAGCAACCATAGTTGGTGGACTATTACTATCATATCTTGCAGGACTTCCAACAATTGTCGCATTTGCCTTTGCTGCATTAATTGCTCCCACTGATGCTGCAATTGTAATCGAAGTTTTCAAGAGAGTTAAAGTTCCAATAAAACTTGCCCAACTGATGGAATCAGAAGCCAGTTTTAATGATGCAGCTGGCGCAATCATATTTTCTTCAATCATAGCTATATCAGTAGCTCAAGGATCATTACTATCACCAAGTACTTCGGCTGCAATTAATGTCAACATTTTAGAAACAATTGGACAATTTGCCATCATATTCTTTGGAGGAATTGCAATTGGAATTGGACTTGCTGCTGGTTCACAATTTTTACACAGATTATTAGAAGAGCCATTTTCTGAAACCGCACTCTCAGTAGCAGTACTTTTTGGCTCGGTCGTAATTGCAAATTCACTTGGTCTCTCAGGCCTTGTTGCAGCAGCTGCTGCGGGATTATGGTTTGGAGTAATTATGAGAAAGCCTCACATCATAAGTGAAAAAGTAAGAGCGTATACATCTAACTTTTGGGAGATGATTGCATTCTTTGCAAATTCTGTTGCATTTTTGTATCTAGGATTGAGCATGGATATTGTTAGAATAGGACAAAATTTACCTCTAATTGCACTTGCAGTGATCATAGTATTAGCAGCTAGAGCCGCATCTACGTATCCAATACTTGCAGTAACTAATCGATTTACTAAGGAAAAAACAATAGGAACATGGAGACATGTAGTCATGATAGGAGGAATGAGAGGAGCACTGTCAGTTGCACTTGTTGCGACTCTTCCTGAGAGTGAATTCAAAGAGATACTAAAGACCATAACATTCGGAGTAGTTCTATCGTCTTTAATAATCCAGTATCCAGTTCTTTCAAGATATATCAAAAAGGTATTTCCTGAAACAGTACAAGAGACAAGAAATTAGATAACTAATTTGTAGATCGGATAACTATTCAATATGATTTTCAAAAATAATAATTGTAAATAATTCAAGGAGATAGTTATCTGAATTATTTCTTTGTCAATAATTTTTTGAATGATTGTAATTCGTGTCGACGTTTTGCATCAGTCTTAGGATAAGTCATATTGAGATCCTTAAGTGTGTCAAGAATAATCTGTGAAATTATCAACCTTGAATTCTCCTTGTCATCGGCAGGAACAACATACCATGGAGCATTAGAAGTGCTTGTTGTACTAAGACAATCCTCATAAGCATTCATGTAATCGTGCCAGAATTTTCTCTCTTCAATATCAGCAAGGCTAAATTTCCAGTTCTTTTCTTGTGCATCAATACGTTGGAGAAAACGCTTTTGTTGCTCATCCTTTGAAATATGAAGGAAAAATTTAATGATTCTAGTTCCATTTAGATAGAGATGTTTTTCCAAATCCATAATAGAATTATACCTATCTTGCCAAATGGTTTTCTTGTCAAGTTTCCCATCCGGAAGTCCTTGACTTGACAGTATCTCAGGATGCACACGAACAATCAGTACTTCCTCATAATAGGAACGATTGAAGATGCCAATTCGTCCGCGTTCTGGTAGACAACGAGTTGTGCGCCAGAGAAAATCATGTTCGAGCTCCTCAGCACTTGGATGTTTAAAACTAAACACTTGACATCCTTGTGGATTGACACCAGACATCACATGTTTGATGGCACCATCTTTTCCTGAGGCATCCATTCCTTGAAAGATTATCAAAAGTGAATACTGATTAGACGCATATAGAAGACTTTGTAGAGAACTCATCTCATGAACGTGTTCTGTAAGAATTTGATGATATTGCTCTTTTGACTTGTATGCTAGGGGAACATTTGTTGGGCATTTTTTAAGTTTGACCTTTTTCCCTGGCTTGACACGAAAATCTTTCGAGTTTATTTTCATCTTGTTTGATAGATAAAGATCTTGGATTTATCTAATTCCCTACTTTTATAGTAAAATAAAACATTAAACAGCACATCAAGAGTGTTTCAAATATAGGAAAATGAGTTCAGATAAAATATCGGCCCAAAAAATGATTCTAGAAGGTATTAGTTATGCCAAGCTTAAAAAACACAAAGATGCAATATCATTTTTTGACAAGGCCTTAAAGATTGAAACAGAAAACATTGAAGCACTTTACAACAAAGGAATGTCTTTGTTAGAGATCAAGAAAAACAAAGATGCAATATCATGCTTTGAGAAAATAATTGAATGTAAACATGATCATGTTGACGCATTAAATAATTTGGGAAATCAGTATGCCGAATTGCAACAATTTGAAAAAGCAGTTACATATTACGACAGAGCACTAGCAAGTGATTCTAATTACATTCCAGCATTATATAATAAAGGAATTGCAATAAGTAGACTTGAAAAATATGATGATGCACTTGACTGCTTGAATAAGGTATTAAATAAAGAGCCAGAAAATATACAAGCTATATACTACAAGGGAATGGTTCTAGGTAAACAAAAAAAATATGAGGACGCAATATCTTTTCTGGATAAATTTCTAGAAAGAGAACTAAAAGATAGTGAAGTGTTATTTTATAACGAGGTACTTTATGAAGCATTATTTTACAAGGCAACTGATTTATCTGAGCTTGGAAGACACCAAGATGCAATACTGATCTTCGATAAAATACTAAAAGAATTTCCAAAAAATGGCACTATAATTTATGCAAAAGCAAGAAGTAAGGCTCAACTTGGTGAAGATAGTGATGCGCTAATTCTTCTCGCACAGGCAATCTCTCACTACGGTAAAACCATAAAGAAATGGGCTGTCAAAGATTCTTCATTCGATAAACTAAAAGGGGATCCCAAATTCAAGACTATAGTGAAATAAAATGTCTGAAGACATATTAAAAACCATCAAGAATCTGCTGACATCGGGCAAGGGAGATTCAAAGAGACTAAGAGAAATAATCGAGGTTATAAAAAAAGGAGAGCCTGTTGTCATGTCAGATTATAGATATATTCAATCGTTGACCGAATCTTCAAAAGGTGTAGAAGGAGAACAGACCCCAAGTGTCAAACCAAGTAAAAAAGATGAGTCATTAGAACTACTTCGGGTCAGACTTGCAGAAGGTCAGATAACAGTTGAGCAGTTCAGGGAACTCAAGGAAGCTCTTACAGAAGACGAATAAAGAAGAAATCCTTCTTAAATCTTAAATTCAAAAATACCAGAACGCATTCTAGGATTGAAATTGGAACAAAATCAATATCATGTCTATAACTATCAAGTATGGACTTTACAATCTTGCACTATATGGTTAAAGAGACAAGTTCCAGTTCCAGATAGTGATTAGACTTGTCAAAATTTGCCCCATTACCACCAGCGCCGGTTATCATGACATGTTTTGGTCATTGTGGAATTGGCCTTGGCGCAGAAACATATCGAAGATTACTAATTGATGTTGGAGCAGATCCTCTCAAACCAACCTTAAAGGGGGAAAAAGATGAATCCCGCATACTCAAGAGATATGGAAGTACAATTCTTCGATTTCCAAATGCATATGGTGGAAGTGAGATTCCATTAATTCCAAGAGCATTATTAATCGATCTTGACCCAAGAGCCGCCAATCTGATATTACAATCATATCCAGATCTTTTTGCACTAAGAGACAAGCATGTTATATCAGGAGCAGGCGGTGCTGCAAGAAATTGGGCAGAGGGCCGTACAAGATTCATCAAAGAAGTAAGTACAAAATATGATATGCAAAAGCAACTCGCCAGTCTTTCTCCAGAACCAGTAAGAGGTTTTACCATTCCATTTGCAATGGGCGGTGGTACTGGCGCCTCATTTGCTAGTGCATTTATGCAATACATTAAAAGAGATACAAAAGAGCATGCAACAATTGCATCGTTTGGATTATTACCAGAGTTTGGATGGGATCCAGTAATTTTAGAAGCATCTGCCATCAACATTGTAATGAATCTAGAACACCAGATAAAATATAGTGACTGTTCAATTCTATTTTCAAATAAAAGGCTAAGAGAATTAGCACAAAGACATGAGAAAAGACTTGAAAAAATGTCATCAATTATAGATGATCTTCCAAAGGAGCACGAAGTGGGTTGGAAGGATTACAGAGGAATGAACTTGATTGCAGCAAATGCAATGTCCATGTTTGTTGCATCCTTTGCAAGAGAAACAGAATGGGACATGTCAAACTATAGAACGTGGCTTGCAACAAAGAGGCCAAGATTTGCAATTACTTGGGTAATTCCAGTAATTCCAGAAGAAAGACAATGGGGAGCTGATTTGACTGGTACTAAACATAATACAATGGAAGGAATTGTGGAACATATCAATAAGAAAGAGGATGCAGTATTGTTTGATATTGATGAAAATGACATAAGAGACAAGGGCGGACCCAAAGATTCTTGTTGTGTACTAGTCAAGGTAAAAGGAGATTTCGAAGCAAAGGAAAGAGATGTTCTAAAGAACATAATAAAAGACAGATTCCACATCGAGGAAGCCAGAATGATATTCATCAAGATTCCAATCTTAGAAACTGAACAGGCAAATGTTACAATACTTGTCAATACAAAAGCAATCGGAACCAAGATTTTAGAGATTGCAAGTGAGGCAGAAGCTTCATGGGATGCTTTCAAAGAGGAATATGGAAAATGGGGATTGTCAACTGAGGAATTCAAGGCAAGCCTTATGGACGTAGTCCATGAGTTTAGCTAGAAATGTCAGATTTCACCTTCTTAGAGCAGGTAGCAACCCGTATCAGAGAAAATAGAACACATCTAAAGGATGTAGAAGATGAGCTTGCAACAGTAAATTTTAGAATCCATGAAATTCCACTCAAAAGTCCTACAGAGTCAACATTTGCAAAGATGATAGGTCAGGATTATTACGATGCAACCGCAGATTTAGAAAAGGCAAAAGAGAAACTTACAGCTCAAAAAGAAGATTTGAGTACCAAAATAAAAGAAGATATTTCTACATTCATAACTGAATTTACTTCCCATGATCTAGTAATTCCTTTAGAGCCAAACCCAAAGGTTGCAGATGGGAATACAATTTTTCATTACAAAAATAATGTCACTTTCAACAGCATACTTGCAATACTAAGCGAGCTATTAGGACTCTCCCCACCAATACTTGTAAAAGATGTAATGTTTTCGGCATCTGAAATTGTCATAAAAGTAACCGATGAATATGAAGCTAAACAAAAGTTCCTAAGCAGTTTAAACGAGGTCCAAAAGACATTATCAATCAAGAGAAAATAGTAAATCATTCATACTCATTCTTAGCGTTCTACGTATAAGATATAACAAGGTAAAAACTGCCAAGATTTTGTGAAGAAGAATACCAAAAAGCTTCTTGCGATAGTATTCATGGCAATATTTATCATTTCTACAGTAAGTGCTGCATTTCTTGGAGGTGGAAGAGTTGCAACTCAGGCAAACAAGAGCACCGGTCTAACAATCACTGGAACACCTGCTGACAATTATCCAGATAATAAAAGACCAACTTTTTGTGAAACAGGTCCTGCTCAATCTAGCAAATACATAACAGAATTCAAAGTACCAACGGCGTGTACCCAACCATTAGCAATTATTACAGATCCTGCCGGCAATGCATGGTTTACAGAATCAAACACAGGGAATTTGGGCAAGTTTGATCTTTCTTCAAAGACATTCCAAGAATTTACTAATACACAGTGGCAGAAAGGAGAAAAATCAATGATGTGGGGTCTTGGCACTGCACAAGATGGAAATATTTGGTTTACAGATTCACAGCACAATTTGGTTTGGAAATTCAATCCAGCAGATAAGAGTTATACAAGATTTACATTCCCAAAGAGTAGCGGAACAGACGGTTCTTTTCCACAAATGCTTCTCATAGATGGCAAAAATGCCTATGTCAACGACTTTACTGGGAAAAAAATAGGTGTCTTTACTACTGATCATATTGGTCCTGACCTGGGTATAACAAATATTCCATCACCTGGAAACTACAACTTTACAAGTACAATGACAACTGATTCTAATGGCAACGTATGGTATACAATTTGGATATACCAACAAGGAGGAAATCTTGTAAAATATGATCAAAAAACTGGCAATTATACGCAATATCCCCTGCCTCAAGAAATTCAAGCACCAAATGGAATTACAATTGATTCTACAGGTAAATTATGGATAATGGATACTGCCAGTAGTTTCTTTTTTGATTTTGATCCTTTGAGTAACCAATTTACAAAGCATGTAACTTCTCCCCCACCAACATCTTCGTATGGTAATGCATCAGGACTCATCAAGACACCAATATCAAGACCATACTGGAATCACTTTGATGACAAGGGAAGACTGTGGTTTAATGAACAAGTTGCAAATAGTTTAGGAGTATATGACCCATCAACTCAGTCTCTTGTTGAATATCTAGTACCTTCCAAGAATCCCAACTGGTCTGATTGTGGAAACTTTACAGGCCAAGACTGTGGAGTAGCCCAAGTACTAGACTTTGCAGTAGATCACAACAAGGTTTGGTTTACAGAATGGGTTGAGAACAACATAGGAGTCTTGGATTCAAGCATTGCATTACCAATTGAAGTAAACTCATCTGATACTTCAATTACCATACATCGTGGACAGAATGCAACTGTTTCATTGAATATTAATCCAGAAGAGCAATTGACATCACCAGTATCAATCATTACATCAAACACAGCAGGAGTACAAAATATCTCAATCACACCACAAGAGACCCAATTTACAGTTGACAAGTCAAAGACTGTAAATGTGACAATATCGGCAGATAATTTTGCAGTTACAGGAACTTACAAAATCTTGGTAGGTGCAAGATATCATGACATTACAGTATCAAAGTACATCGACGTAACACTAGAGTAAGAAGTGGTACCTAATCTAGACAAACTGATTGGGATTTCCACCTATTGTACAAAAACAGAGGGTATCGGAGGCAGAATAAAATCATCTCCAGAACAATTCTTTGTCTCAGAAATATTACGAGAAAAATCCCTTGACAAAATTTCTTCTTCAGGAAGTTATGCCGTATACAAGCTAAAAAAACAAGGGATTGATACAAACCATGCATTATCAGATATTTTCACAAAATATGGATTAAGATTAAAGGCATTAGGCCTCAAGGACGCAAATGCCACAACAGAACAGTATGTTTGTGACATGACAACTGGTAGGTCTACTAATACACTAGTTACAAACAGGTATACGCTTGAGAAGATTGGTCTACTACAAAAACCTCTAACAAAAAAAGACATGATTGGTAATCATTTTAAAATAAAGATAGAGGATGCGGACTTTACAAAGATCTCCCAGTTCAACGAACAAGACAAAATTCTCAACTTTTTTGGATATCAGAGATTTGGAAGTAGAAGGCCTGTATCACATCTCATAGGAAAGGCCATCTTGCAGAAAAATTTTGATCATGCAGTAGAGACTTTGTTGTCATATACCTCAGAGTATGATCTACCACATAACAATAAAGTACGAGAAATGCTCAAGGATAAAACAAATTATTCCAAGAACTTTAACGAAGTTCCACCACAGATGGATATTGAAAGAATTGTTTTAGATGAAATGATAAACCATGGAGATGCACTTAGAGCATTACGTGCAATACCCATACAATTGCGAAGATTTTTTGTAGAAGCATTCCAATCATTTGTATTTAATCAAACAGTATCAATGGCATACGAGTTTGGTGAAAATCTACTACAATCACAAGTAGGTGATGTTTGTTTTGATAAAGATGACAATCTTGGGAGATATGAAAATGATCCTCAACAAAGACTAACAATACCGCTTGTAGGATATTCATATTCGAAAAAGAACAGATTTGACAATTTTATATCTCAAATACTTGTAGAGCAGCAAATAACTCCAAAGGAATTTTTTGTAAAAGAGATGCAAGAAGCAAGTGAGGAAGGGGGATTTAGACAGGTTACAATGCAGTGCAAGGATTTTGCGATAAATGAGCCATATGTAGATTTTACACTTTCAAGAGGGTCATATGCAACAATCCTTTTACGAGAGATAATGAAGCCATCAGACCCAGTTGCTGCAGGGTTCTAATTTTTTATTCAAAAAAGTTTTCGGCTACAAGATTATGTTTTATTGCAAATTCCTTTAGTTGTGAAAACTGTACTTTTCCCTTATGATACTTGTTCCATATGAAATCAAGTACTTCGATTTTGGATAGATGTTCTTTATCAATTACAGGACTTTCTCCAAGTATATCAACGCAAAAAGCTTGAAGATCAGCAAATTGAAAATTATCAAGTAATAGTCTCATTTGATCAATTATGGCATCATTTTGTTTTGACCTTCCAAACAATCCCATAATGATATTTTCAAGAGCCGCCATTTAATTCCATGCTCACTATCTGATAACGTGGATAGGAAAAATTACAAAGGCGATTACAAAGTAACTTAGGAATAAGTGTGACTAAATCCATAGAATAAGGATTTAAGCTTGTTTTAATTTGATATAACATGGAAAAATCCTATGTTTTGATCGGTTGCGAGCTTGGTGCCGAAAACGAAATTGTTGAAAAATTGAAGAAAATAGACAAAGTAAAGGATGCAAGAGTAGTATACGGAGATTACGACATCGTAGTTGAAGCTGAGGCCGACACAGAATCCCAGATGGATAATCTGATTACAAAGAGGATTCGTCAACTATCCAAGGTTAGATCAACTATGACCTTGGGCGTCGTGAGCTGATTCCAAGACCTGCTGCTAAGATCAATAATCCGCTGACGGCAATCCATTGTCCGTTTACAATCCATTTCGGATTTGAATACATAAACGAGGAAGTAGGACCCACTATAGAATGTCCCTGCAAATAGAAGATAATTCCCATAATCATGATAACAGTCCCAACTATCATCATTACAACTCCTATCCGCATATGAGATGATACATCAATCGTAGATTAAAGGCAAAATGAGTTGATAAAATAGGCAAAATCCTTTGGATTTCCTTCTTTAATCCATTTTTTTATTAAACAAGAGTACATTGGACGAGTGGGGAGGAGACCTATTAGAAATCAGAAAGAGTAGAAGTTCTCTAGACATTGGAATATTTTTAGGCGC
>JANXYF010000143.1 GCA_025350175.1 Nitrosopumilales archaeon
TGTCTCAGCCATCTCTAGAAGAGCAAATCTATCCCATTACGCAGTTCTTGAGAAATGCCAGAAATTGATAGATGCAGGATTGGTAGAGTCAATGAAAGCCGAAAGAAATAGACTGTTTAGAGTTACAGAGAAGGGAATAAGATTCTTCCAAGAATTCCAAAGATTCCAAGGCGTGATGCAGGGACTAAACCTCAGGTATTAAGCAAATGCCTCAGGAAAATCAAATGATTGTGGTACAAGAAGTATTACCGGAAGGAATGCTTTTTGTAAGGATCAATTGTATTCTCACAACAATGGTTAGAGCGCCAATTGTAGCGGCATGTTTTGTTTTACTTACTCTCTGTTCCTTTGTCCAGTATGCTGTAGGCAGCCCCAAAGTTCTTGATTTTTCAATCTATACAGATGGAACTACTCATGTCTTTTATCAAACTGATGTAGATTCACAATCTCCTGATTCCATTCTAAATCTCTATGGTAACAGTATTGAAAATCTTGTTTTACAAGATGAAAATGGAACACTACTTTCAAGTAAAGTAAATCAAAGTACAGCAACAGTTGAAACCTTAGGATCTTCTACCATTAAAGCAGATTATGATACTCCAGATTTGATCTCAAAGAATGGAAAAACATGGACTTTTCATGTAGATTCCCCCATTGATTATTCTATTATTTTACCAAAAAATTCAGTAATTGTTGGAATGAGTGTATCACCATTAAATATGCAAATAGTTGATGATCAGTCACTTATTTCATTACCAAGCGGTTCATCTGAGATCAACTATATCATTGGTGTTTTAGGAACAAGTCAAACAGCTACTTTGGCAATACAAAAAGCTCAGGATTTTATTAATACCATAACATCTACGGGTGTAAAAACTCCAATGTCTCTTGCAAAGCTCGAGGAAGCTAAATTAGACTTTAATCAAGGCAAATATTCTGATGCTGAATCTCTTGCAGGCGCTGCCAAAAGTCTTGCACTTCAGGAACAACAAACTACTAATTCTATATCCAATACATCCTCTAATAATTTATCAATTTCTGTTTTGATTGTAGGAGGCATTTTCGCAACTGGAGCAGCAGGATTTATTATAATGAAAAGAAAAAGATCAAGTAATTCCATAACTCCAAATGTTATCACAAAGAACAACTACATTGCACCTGACAAGGAAACAATTTACAAACTCAAACCAGAATTACGTCAAGATGACAAGGATATTGTAGCATTTATCTCTGAAAAAGGGGGCCAAGTATTTGAAAGTGAACTACGAAAGAAATTCTTGATGCCACGTACAACAATGTGGCGTGCTGTTAAACGACTTGAAAGAGAAGATATTGTTGAAATAGAAAAGGTTGATCAACAAAATCTCATTAAACTTCGAAAACCTGAGGAGAATGAAACATGAAGGCTTTGACAATTATTTTCTTGGCTTTAGTTGGAACATTAGTCATTAATGGTCCAATCCAATCCTATGCAGATCCTCAACTTGATGCACTACTAAAAATTACTATACAAGCAAGAGAAAATCTGAAGATGAACATTTCACAAATTAATAATGTTCCTACTGAAATTACACGTCTCTTTAAACAAGGCTCTGATGAAACCGATGCACTATCTAATGCAATAGATAAGAAGGACGTTGGATCAGCAAGACAACATTTCCTTTCTGCTATGAATTTCTTTAAAACTACCAATAATAAGATAAATTCTCTTAATGTAACTCAAGTAAATAATCAACAACAAACAGAGGAATTACAATTACAAAGTGAAATTACAAGAATAGGAAAGATTGGTGAAACACTAAAGACCATAGCAATAATGAATCATGTAAGTTTTGATTTTACACAATTTGATCAACTAATTCAGAAAGCAAAACAAGATCTTGATAATGATAATGTTAGTGAAGCATCAAAATTAGTTGAACAAGCAAATCGTATTGTAACTGATGTTCATCACTCTATTACAGTAATTGCAAACCAAAAGAATTCTGATCGAGCAAAGGATTTTACAGCAAAACAGATTGAGAAACTAGACAAAATGGGAAGTACCTCTACTCAAAATTCTATGGTCCAAGCCCCAAAAGTTTCAACTATGACTAAAACTAGCTCTAATTTTACATCCGATGAAGTTCTAAAAGACATGGTTACAAAGCTAAAGAAACTTGCCGTAGAGGGTAAAGTTGATGAAGCATTGAAAGTTATAAAATCATTTAAAGAGCATCAAAAATAAAAATCAAAAACTTGTGAGAATCCGTAATCTTGGTGTGACGTAATGCTTACATAAAATTCATATAGATTTTTACTAGAACCAAAGGACATGGCTTCAAAGCAAATTTCTGTAGGCATAGGAATTCCAATGATCATAGTTGGTGTAATACTTGCTTTTCTTTTAGCTCCTATGCAAGCTGACCTAAAAGATACCGTGGAATTTGTAGGAAGCCTTATTGGAATTCTTGGAGTAATAATTTTCATTACAGGATTATTCTCAAGAAAAGTAACCGTAATTACATCCTAAACTTTCATAATTCCAATTGATATGAGATGTTGAATTGATGCCCAAAATGTATTATCATCAATCTGACCTGAGGACCATTGCTTTACATTTCCTTTTAACCAACTTGGAATTATTACATTATCATTTTGATTTATTGAAGGTGTTTTGATCAATCCTTGATTTTCCATATACCTAACTGCTTGAGCAAAATCTTTCTTATCTAAAGCCC
>JANXYF010000151.1 GCA_025350175.1 Nitrosopumilales archaeon
TTCACTATGAAAAATGGTCAAGATTGGGGGGCTATTAAGATATGAATTTCAAACTAGTGTTGTAAATTAGTTGAACTTTTTATTTGACCTGTAATCCATTGAATGTTATGGATGCATGTGATTCCGGGACTAGAGCATACAAGAATGGTAAGACCTTTGATCAATGCAAAGAGATTGCAAAAACACTTTCTTTAGAACTGGAAGAAAAAATAAAACAAACTGGCCAAGTGGAGTGGGATGTAATTTTGGAATCTGCCCAACATGATGAACTGGTCTATAAACTCACTCTGAAATATCTCAGACAAGATGGATATGACATTGGAGACTGGAAGAGACCTCTTGTAAAAAAAACTATTTCTTAGGTTCTACTGCACAGCTACCACTTTGTGCTCTTATTTTTTTGGCCATAATTATTGGGGTTGCAAGAAGAACTGGAATTGATATTGCAATAAATATGGTCTGAACCTGTGCCTCGAAGCTTGTCAGAAACAATGTAAAAGTTGTAGCTCCTGCCCCAAAACCAAATAGCATAGTAAAAGCCGTTCCAGCACATGTTGGACATCCAACAAAGAGTCCTGTTATTGCTCCAAATGCTCCTAGTTTTCCACCGCTTTTTGCAATTGAAAACACTGTTGATGATACTGCAAAATTCAAACCAACCAAAAATGATACTGAAACTAGCAGCAACAAATTGATGGGAATGATTTGTAGTCCTACATGCTCTGTGAAAAATACAAAGATCATTGGCATGTATCCAGGTAGGTCACAGCACGGCGAAAGTTCTGCATGTGGAGGTTTTGGAAAACCGTAATCTGTGGCGTTGATGTCAGGCTTGTAAATTATTATCCCGGAGGTAAAAGCAAAAAATAATCCATACCCTATTGCACTAATTACGAAAATCTGTTTTGCTCTCTTGTTGTTGATGGCTTTTGCAATAACTGAAAGAATTGTTGTATCAGATGATGATATCTTTTTTTTATATGTCTTGTACAAACCCCATCCTATTGCAACAAACGATATCAACAATACCACATATGTTGCAACTGCCAAGCTATGTAATGCAGGCATGGCAGCAGGAGTGATTGTAAGGTTGCTATTTTTTGCATATGCCAAAAAAGAAACAGCTATAGCTAAAAATCCGACTAGTATGAGGGCAACATTTGATCTTACTAGCAACTTTTGTTTTTCCACTTGTCCAAGGTTTGTATCCTGACATTAAATTCTATCTCTGAATTTCTCCAAAGTGTTTATCTTGGGTGATGGGGTTATACCAATAGTCGTGAAGATCGACGAACCTCAAGATTCTGATTATGCTGAAACCAAGATAACACATGTTGGTTTTGTAGACCCATACGGAGTTGAAGGACTTTTGATATTGACGGCAAATGATGGAAAAGAGTTTCACATGCGTGCCTTCTCAGGTGAGGTGGCAAGACACATTACTAATTTTAGAGAGGGTCAACGTGGGGCTATACCTACCATATACAATATGGTTGAAGAGATTGCAGAACTCAATGAACTTGTTCTGGTAAAGATCAAAGTATACGAAAGCGGTAATGTCTTGCGTGCAAATGTCTATTTCACCGGAAAACGCGATCTTGTAATGCGTAACTACCGCGCATCTGATGCAATAGCACTGGCTTCATTTTATAACATTCCTATATTGGTTAGAAAAAATCTCTTAAAAGAAAAGATGGAAGCCTAGGTCAATACTTGGCCTAGTTTTCCTTCTTGTTGCGCTTTTCTTATCTCCATTGCAATTCTGCGTCCGACACCAAAAGTTTCTCCATATTTGTATTTCGTATATGGACTGGTTGTGGCAAGAATTGGATTTCCTGGAACTCTTAATGATACATCATATACAACAATATCCAAATCACGTGTTATTACACTCTGTAAAGAAAATGGACCGATTATTCCGGGTGCATATTCTCTTCTTACTGCATTGACAAACTTGTCTCCGGCATCAATGACTTTCTCAAGTAGAGACTCTCTGATACTTGCAGGAGTGTGACCTACCTCTATGTTTTGTAATTCAATATTCATCTCAAGCTGTTGTTTTGCAGGTAATGAAACAAAGTCATGAAGATTAGTCTGCAATCTTCTTTCTATTCCCAGAAAGTCTACCTCGTCTGATATTGGAGTATGGAAATAATTGAAATTAAAGTAAGTGCCAATGACAAACTCTTCTATACTTGCAGTCTTCAGTGCCTCTCTTGAAATCAAACCTTGTCTTATTTTTGTTTCAGTCTTGTCCTTGTATTCTGCATATGATGAAACATTAAAGAAAGCTCTTTCCAACTTGCGTTTCTTTTCTTGAACTTTGACTATGACTGGTCCGTCTATATCCTTTGGATCTTTGAATAATCTTGGGAGTCTTATCTTTGCTTTTTGAAGTAAATAATACTGATTTTTCTTGTTTGCTCTCTCCTCTGCTTGAAATAAAGCACGATTTCCAAACAAGGGCACCTTGAATTTGTTCTCAACTCCCTCATATCCTAAATATGCAGTAAGTGCCCTATGTGGAACAACTATTGTACTTGAATCTCTAAGCCTTGTCTGTATTTTTGGAGATAACATCTCTTGGAATTTGTTTACCATTATAATCTCATCGGCTATTCTTGAAAATCTCTTGTAAGGAACTTCTCTTCCTCTCTGACAAACTACTACTGTCTTAAAGTTCTCATCTTTTGCACCATCCATTACCTCAAGTGCGGAATGACTTCCAAGTACACCGATGGTTGGATCAGAATATTCATCTACGATTTTTTGAATCTCTGATTTTTTAATCACGCCGTATCTATTTTACTTGGGTAAAAAAGCGTTATCTAGGGTTTATTTTCTACCTGCTACCTGAATATAGACTGTCTTTACTACTGAATCTGAAAGATAGCCAGATTTTGTGGCATTAAAAATTGCCTTGTATGTGACATTATTACTTGATAGGTAATTTGCTATTGTTTTCGAATCTGAATAATGCCCTTGACTATCTGTAATACCATTGAATTTCATTAATATTTTTCCAGTCGAGTCTACTAGTACAGCTGAAATTTTTACTCCTGGAATCTTCCCATTTTTTTGGTCAAAATCTCCATTAGGATTTGATTTTTTATCAAATGCTTTTACTTCAAAACTATAAGGGAACCGAACTGCGACTTTATCAAAACTTTTCACAACAAGTTTAATCTGATTTTGTTGTATAGTTTTTTGAGCTGTAGTGGTAGAAATTGATTTTGACGGTGTAGGGTTTGCAGGAACAATATACAGATCAAGTTTGACATTTGTCATTCCATTATTTCCAATTATGAAACCCACGAAATTGTATAATGTGTCCTTTACCTTGATTCCAGTTATGACAAGTTTTGATTTCTCAGTTCCTGAATAAATGTCGCCTGAAATTTTAACGGTATTTCCCATCTGTATTGTAAGGTTTTGCGCCTGGTATATGGCAGAATTAATTTTTAAAGTCCCATGACCTGTCTTTCCGTCAGATTGTATGTTTACACCTGTTCCAAGAATGGAATCTGCATACACGTTCTTTGCTATGGGTCCAAGTAAAACAGCACAACATGCAAAAATTAACAATATCTTAAGAATCTGTTTTGACATGACATTCTTCCTTGCTAGGATCTATTATGTTTTAAGTAGAAAATCTCTGTTGTACTGAACTACTTGAGGTCTTCTTTGTCTTTGAACTCTTTTAGCTCTTTTTCTGATTCGATTTTACCTTTCTCGAATTCTCCTTTTGCCTTTCCAAATGTTTTTGCTAGTTCTGGGATCTTCTTTGCACCGAAAATCAAAACCCCGATTATTACTACTGCAATTATAACATTCTCGTATGCCATTATTGGCTTAAATGCGGCAGATCAAGATTTAAGTGTTGCAATCTTTTTTGCTTGCTTTTCTGCTATTACCATACCTATGAGATATAATCCAATCATGGGGCCTGCAACAAACCACATGGTAACACCACTCCCGTCTGGAGTGATTGCAGCGCCAAGTATGACCATTCCAATAATTGCATACCTTATGTTATTTCTCCAGAATTTTGGATCAATTAATCCTGATCCAGTAAGTGCATACATTATCAATGGTAGCTGAAATGATAACCCAAATGCAAGAATGAACTGGAGTACAAATGTGATAAAGTCCATTATATTCAGAAATGTAAGTAAATCTGCGGATTGGCCATACTTGTAGAGAAATTGTAGGATGTATGGCGTGACAAAAAAGTATGAAAAAAGACCGCCTATAATGAAAAGTGCAATGGCTGGGACTGTTATATTTCTGATTATTCGAATCTCTTTTCTGTGTAACGCAGGAGCTAAAAATCCGACAAACTCTTTTACTATGATTGGCATTGCAAAAACCATTCCAAGTAATACCGCAATATAGAATTGAGAAAAAAATGCCTGCCCTGGTGCAGTCTGG
>JANXYF010000164.1 GCA_025350175.1 Nitrosopumilales archaeon
CCAACAAGTGACAGATCATTACCCATTATAGATCAAACATCATCTACGCAAATTAAAGCACTAGAAAAAAACTGTAAAGAATTTGGAATTACTCTCTTTGGCATCAATAGTCCCAATCAGGGCATAGTACATGTAATAGGTCCTGAACTAGGAATTACACTTCCTGGAACAACTATTGTTTGTGGTGACAGTCATACTTCAACACATGGAGCCTTTGGCTCGCTTGCCTTTGGAATTGGCACAAGTGATGTTGAACATGTCATGGCAACTCAATGTATTATGATGGAAAAGCCAAAAACTTTTGCAATCAAAATCCAGGGAAAGAGAAAGAACCCACATGCTGTAACTGCAAAAGACATTATTTTATCAATTATAAGAAAAATTGGAACTGCAGGAGGAACTGGAACAGTAATTGAGTATCGCGGTGATGCTATATCTGAATTGACAATGGAGCAGAGAATGACAATATGTAACATGTCAATAGAGGCAGGGGCTCGAGCTGGATTGATTGCACCTGATGAAAAAACCTACCAGTATCTCAAAGGACGAAAATATACTCCAGCTAATTATGATGAACTTGTCAATAATTGGCATGATAATCTAAAAACAGACAGCGGAGCAAAGTTTGATAAATCATTTACACTCAGTGCGGAAAACATTGCACCTCAGGTTAGCTGGGGTACAAATCCTGCCATGACAGATGACGTTACTGCACAAGTTCCATTCCCGGAGGAATATGGTAAAGGAAATCCCGAAGAAGTCAAAGGCGCAACAAAAGCACTCCAGTATATGGATCTTAAACCTGGTACTCCAATTATGGACATTGTAATTGATAGAGTGTTTATTGGATCATGCACTAATGCAAGATTAGGCGATTTGATAGAAGCATCAAAAGTTGTAAAAGGAAAAACGGTCTCACCAAAAGTAAGAGCAATGGTAGTACCTGGGTCTCAACTTGTTAAGAAAAATGCAGAGGAGATGGGCCTTGATAAAATATTCAAGGATGCAGGATTTGAATGGAGAGAATCTGGATGTAGTATGTGTCTTGGTATGAATCCTGATATCTTGGCAGCAGGTGAGCGATGTGCAAGTACTTCTAACAGAAACTTTGAGGGACGACAAGGTTCAGGAGGTAGAACACACCTTGTAAGTCCTGTAATGGCAGCAGCCGCCGCAATTAATGGCCATTTTGTAGACGTAAGAGAATTGGATCTGAACTAGAATGGAAAAATTTAAAAAAATAAAAAGTATGACCACGCCGCTTGACAAGGTAAATGTTGACACTGATCAAATAGTTCCAAAACAATTTCTAAAACTAATTCAAAGAACTGGGTTTGGTCAATACCTGTTTTATGACTGGAGATTTGAAAAAGATGGTATTCCAAGAAAAGATTTTGTCTTAAATGATCCTAGGTATGAAAATTCCAAAATTCTACTTGCTAGAGATAACTTTGGCTGTGGTTCTAGTAGAGAGCATGCAGTCTGGGCACTAGATGATTATGGGTTTAAGGTGATAATCTCTACGTCTTTTGCTGATATATTTTATAATAATTGCTTCAAAAATGGAATTTTACCAATTAGAGTCTCAGAAGATGTATTACAGAAATTATTTTCAACAAAATCCGAAGTTGAAGTAGATTTAGAGAATCAGACAATCATAGTGGATAATACTTCTATATCATTTTCCATTGAATCTCATTGGAGGAAGATTCTACTTGAAGGACTGGATGATATTGCAATGACTTTACAACATGATGCTGAGATTACAAAATACGAACGTTCTCACAAGATCTAGGTACCAAATTTCTTAATTATAGAATCTACCAATTCTTTATTTCTGTCAACACGCGTTGGTGAATCTATATCCAACCACTGGGTCTTTCCTATATCATATGCTGCAATCTTTCTTTTTCTTGATAGTGGTTGCAAAATATCATAAGATAAATTCAAATCCTTTTTCTTTTGTTTTTTAATTTTAATTTGATTAATTATCTCAGAATTGATTATGTAAATCCCAAGACATTCTGCCATTTGTAATGCAATTATAGGTTTTTCTCTAAACTCCTCAATGATTCCATTTTTTACTATTGCAAATCCTGTTTCTTCTTTTCTAAATCTTCTTACAGCTATTGTAGCTGTAGTCTTGGAATCTTTATGAAAATGATACATCTTGTTTATGTCAACTGGACTTAGATTGTCAACAAACCACAAAACAAATTCTTTGTTCTTTCCAAGTAATGTACCCAAGTGAACAAGATCTCCCCCTGTCCCACTCTGTGAATCTTGAATAAACTTTATCGGTTTTTTTACCGAAATATGGTTTTCAAAATATTTTTCGATCTGTTTTCCAATTCCGGAAAAATCTCCCAGTATGATTATACTATCAATGATGTCAAACTTGGAAAGATATCTAACAACATGATAAACGAGAGGTCTTCCCTGAACGGGAATCATTGCTTTTGGGATATATTCTGTAAATGGTCTTCCGCGTGTTCCACGGCCTCCTGCCAGAATTACAGCTTTCAAGGTTATCTATACGATTTCTGTTTTCTTCTTCTAGCACCAGGACCGCCAAATTTCTTTGGTTCCTTTCGTCTATCGTCACCGCTTAGCAAATGTTTATCGAATTCTGTTAATCGTTTTCTAAGATCCTCTCTTACGGTTCTTGTAAGTGGATGATCCTTTGGTTCCTTTCTGGATTTTGTCCATCCTGTCATGGCTCTTGAAATTGCGATTGCACTTGCATATGATTGTCCAACAAAACCACCACCTTTGACTTTAACTGAAACATCTATTTTGTTTCTAAGTTCTCCTGCAACTTCTAAAGGCCCTAGCATGATTTCTCGTGCTACTTCTTGTTGGACCATTTCTACTGGAACATTGTTAATTCTTACACGACCAACTCCTTTTGTGATAAATGCATGTGCTCGTGCAGTTTTTCTAGTTGCATAATAGCTTTCTAACTTTACCATTATTCGTGCCACCCAACCATTTTACCTAATTCTCCTAGAGTTGTATAATACGGAGAAGGTCTTCTAATTTTTGCGTCATCGAACTGTGTTGTTTTCTTTGATCTTAATTCATTTGGTACTCCAAGATAAGCTCTTAGTCTTTTCAAAGATGTCTTACCTGATGGTTTATTCTTTGGTAACATCCCTCGTACCATTCTGCTTATGATGGTGTCTGGTCTACGAGGGTGAAATGGACCGAATTTAGGATTATTGATACTGGCTACTTCCAAAAACTTTCTATATTCTTCTATGATTGCCTTTCTATCTCCTGAAATCATAATGTTTTCAGAATTTACAATTGATACTCTATTTCCTTTTATGAGAAGTTTGGCAACATGTGAACAAAGTCTACCTGCAATCAAATTTGTTCCGTCTACTATGATTGTTTGTGAAGATGGATTTTTCTCCGCTGATTTTACTTCAGTAACTTGTTTAACCAATTATTTTCACTCCTTTTCCTGTTGGATGATTCTTGATAATTTGAGATATATCTAATATCTTTCCGCCTGATTCTATTATCTTCTTTGCACCAGTAGCTGATATGGAAAATGAACATAATGTTATTTTATGTGAAAGATTTCCTGTTCCCAATACTTTTCCTGGAACTACAATTACATCATTGTCTAATGCTAATTTATCTATCTGACCCAAGTTGAGTGTTCTCTTGGCTCTAGTTGGTTTTAAGGCCAGTTCTGCCAGTTTTTCCCATATGGGTGCATTGTTCTTCTTTGATGCACCACGCAATGTCTTTACTATTTGAATAACAACCTGATTAGTCATGTGTAATAATGCCCACTTTTACCCAAATATAATATATGCTTCAACCGAGTGCGGCTACGTTTTTCTGGAATTCACTCAATCTTTTTTCAAGCTCTTCGATGGCTGCTCTTAGAACCTCTTTTGGAGATAGACTACCGGTAGTCTCTATATACAGAACATGTTCATCGGGATTATTTGTAGATGTAAGGGCTGAGACTGTAGAAGAATTCCATTTGGCATGATCGCTACCTCTACCTAGTCTTGCATATGCTTCTACCTTCAATTTCTGACTTGGAGCTAATGTAACAATTGGAATGTTAGGACTAACAGGCTTTACAACTTCATCTTCTGAGCTAATTTCTGCTGAAGTTATTGTACGAGTTGTATCTGTGCTGCCGGAATCAAGCATAAGTAAGACTCTACATCTACTACAGCCAAGCTCACTATGGCAGTCACATGTAGATGGCTCAATAAATCTCTCAAGATCTGTTTTTAATGGCATCATTGCAAGTCTATGAGCTACTCCTTCATCCGGCAAAACTGATGAATTTTCAATAATTACAACATCATCAACAGCAAATGTGGGAATTCCTGATAGGCAAATTCGTCTAAGTGCATTAGCATATTGAATGGGTATGCCCTTCAATTTTACAACCATATTGTTACCACTTTCCTCAACAATCTCTAAAGAAGTCAAATCTTACGAAAGGGGACTAAAATTCCAAATAAAAATCTAGCGAGTTTTTCTTTATAGATAAATACCGAGTATGAGTACCCCAATTATGGATACCAAGGTAACAGTCGTGAGGTTCTCAGTAGAAGGGGAAAAGTTCGAAATATTGGTAAAACCAGATCCTGCTTTGGAATTCAAGATAGGTAAGCGTAAGGATATCTCTGGGGTATTGATTTCAGATGAGATTTACTCTGATTCTAACAAAGGAACAAGGGCATCTACGGAGAAACTTATGAAGGCATTCAAAACCACCGACTCAAATGCAATTGCTACTATAATGCTTGAGAAAGGAGAACTGAATCTTACTACTGATCAGCGAAGAAAAATGGTATCTGAGAAACGTAAACAGATAGTGGATTTTATTGCTAAAAGCTATGTTGATCCAAGATCACATCTTCCACATCCTCCACTTAGAATAGAACAAGCTATGGATGATGCGAGGGTATCAATTGATCCTTTTAGAAATACTGATGAACAGATCAAAGAAATAATAGAACAACTCCGCTCGATAATTCCATTAAAGTCTGAAAACATGCTTCTCGAAATTCTAGTGCCAGCTCAATTTGCAGCACAATCTTATTCTGTTTTAAAGTCCTTTGGAACTTTGAAAAAAGAAGAATGGCAAGCAAATGGTGGACTTAAAGTAATACTAGATATACCGGCGGCGGCAAGGGCAAATGTAATGGACAGATTAGGATCTGTAACAAAAGGTACTGCTTCTATTGAGGTTGCAAAATGATGGACATAAAAAGAAGATATGTAATTCCTGGTGATGTAATAG
>JANXYF010000165.1 GCA_025350175.1 Nitrosopumilales archaeon
TTTCCCTTAGAGAATATGTGATACTGTGTCTTTTAGTTCTGTGACTGCCATCTTGCCCTTGTTACTAGTTGTGCATTGGCTAACATGTTCTGTTAGATCCTCAATGATTATGCTCATTACACTATCAAGTGCTGCCCTGACAGCAGTGATCTGCTGAACAATCTCTGGGTAGCCCTTTCCTTCATCAATCATCTTGCTAATGCCTTTGACGTGCCCTTCAATCCTTGCCAATCTCTTCTTTACCTCAGGCAGTTTGTGATGAGTCATGTTCTGTATTTCATCTCGTAGTGGTATTTATCTAGTCGGATGGTTTGTCCAACGTCTAAAATATTTATTTTGATATAAAATAAAATTAGATTCATACACCTACAGACCTTTTATCAATAATCAATCTTGCAGAGTTTACCATAAAGACAAGCTCAGAAGAGACATGGATTAGTGCAGCAAGAAGCGGGTTTATGTGACCAGTAAATGCAAGGATGAATCCAAATCCATCAACACCTAATGTTCCAAAATAGTTTTGTCTTACTGTAAATATTGATTTTCTAGAATTTTTAATCAAGTATGGAATCTTCATCAGATCCTCTGTCATCAGAACTATGTCGGCAGTTTCTATTGCAACATCTGTGCCAGTCTTGCCCATTGCTATCCCTACATGAGACTTTGCAAGTGCAGGTGCATCGTTTATTCCATCACCCACCATTACAACCATCTTGCCATCCCCATACTGTTTTACAATGGATTCAATCTTTGCAACTTTGTCCTGCGGAAGCAATTCTGCATGATATTCATCAATGCCTACTTCATCTGCAATTCTTTTTGCAATCTTTTCATTGTCTCCAGTCAACATTACCACTTTGATCTTCATTTTTTTAATCTCAGATATTGCTTCTTTTGCATCATCTCTTAGAGAATCTTCAAAGAATACAGCTCCTACAAGTTGTTTATCAATAGCAAGAAACGTGGCAGTGAGAGCAAACTGTAACAGGTCTACATCTTGTTGTCTTACTATTATCTGTACAGTGCGACCAGTATTGTCCTTGTATTCATTTATTAGGTATTGAAATGAATCTTTTTTTGATTTTAATAATTTCGAAATTCTCAAAGATGCAGATTCAGAATTTGCTTGATTGATCTCGTGGTCAATAAACTCGAGATTACCAAGGCTTACTCGTTGATTGTTGTACATTTTCGTGACTCCTCTTCCAATTGTCACTATACTAGGAGCAACAAAACCTTCATTTGAGATGTGGATTCCCTCTTGGCTGGCTTTTGCTTCTATGGCTCTTGCAAGGGGATGATTTGCGTTCTTTTCAACTATTGCCGCATATTCTAATATCTCCTTAGGCGTCTTGGAAGAATCTACTGATACCACTTGAGAGACAACTGGTTTTCCATGGGTAAGCGTACCTGTCTTGTCAAAGACTATGGTTCCAGCATGGCTTAGGTTTTCAATCTGTAATCCTCCTTTGACAATAATTCCTCGCTTTGATAACTTGCCAGTAGTAGCAAGTAATGCTATTGGAGTACCAACGGCAAGACCGCATGCACCCGCTACTACAATGACTGAAAGTGCAGCTACAACATTGTGTGTTGCAAGATATGTTACAACAGATAACGCTATTGCAAATTGGATGAGCCTAGTAGCCATTTTGTCTGTCAATTTTTGTATTGGAGCCTTTGATGACTCTGCTTCCTCAACAAGCTGTATTATTTTTGCAAAGGTTGTGTCAGTAGATTTTTTTTCACATTTAATTTCTAACTGTTGTGTAAGATTTATTGTTCCAGCAAAAACGCTGTCACCGATATTTTTTTCTGCAGGAATGCTTTCTCCAGTTATGCTGGCTTGATCAACTGTAGATGAACCTGAAATTATTGTTCCATCAACGGGGATGATGTCTCCTTCTCTTACAATTATTATATTTCCAATACTTACTTGTTCTATTTCAAGTAATATTGTCTGCCCATCTTCACTTTTGACAAGAGCTTTTCTTGGAGCAAGACTGTATAACATTTCAATATTTTTTCTCCCTTTTTTTACGATAAATCCTTCTACAAATTCTGAAACTATAGCAAAGAAAGTAATAACTATGGCAGGAAGAAATTGTAACAAGGTAAGTGATGCAATTATTGCTATCACCATAGAAAGTTCCATGTTTACACGACCTTTTCTTAGTGCATACAGTGATTCTTTG
>JANXYF010000171.1 GCA_025350175.1 Nitrosopumilales archaeon
TTCCTGCCACATGCGCAGATTGTAAAAAAGAAACACAGGTTCCCTTCAAACCAGCAGAAGGAAGACCAGTTTATTGCAAAGAATGTTTACCAAAACATCGTCCAGCACGAAGATTTTAGGCTGAAAAACGCTTAAAAAAAAATTTTTGAACTCAAATAATATTGTCAAATGAGAAAGATTAAGTCATTTTCAAAATACATTACAATGGTTGTCCAAGATACATGCCGCTGAAAACTTTGCAAAAGAGAGACATTCCGGAATGACTGGGAAGGACGGAATAACGCCACATTATGAACATTTAGCTGCAGTAACAGACAGGCTCAAAAATCTCGGAATATCAGACGAAGATGTAATTTCAGCTTCATGGTTACATGATATCATCGATTACACGGAAACAAGTTTTGATGAGATAGATCAAAGATTTGGCTCCAAAGTGGCAGTTCTTGTCTTGTCAGTATCAAGAGACAAGAGTTTGCCAAGGGCCAAACAAGAAGAACAATATGTAAAACAACTAAAAGCCTCATCCTTTGAAGGAAAACTAATCAAACTCTGTGACATATCGGCAAGTCTTAGAGATTTGAAAAAATCAACATTTTCAAAGACAAAGAAATCAAAAGAAGTAAAAAAGATGACATTCTATTTGAATGTAATAAAAGCTGATTTAATCAAAAACAAATCCCAAGTTCCAGGCATTGTTAGTTTGATTAACGGAATCAATGATATGATTTCTGCATATGGGCAAAGACCCATTATTCTTCAATAATGTTTGTGAAAAGCATACATCTAAAAAAAATTCAATAACCTTTTAGAGTTGGATCAGAAAAGAGATTCAATGGTATTAGGTCCGTACATTCGAAAAGATATAGATAACGCCATTAAAAATTGGTGCCCTAATGTTACGCTTCTAAAGAAAGGAGAGTCGCGTTCGCAGAAAGTTTGGAAATTCAAGAGTGGTTCAGATTTCATATACGGCTATTTGGTTGGTCAGATGGAAGGATACATTGCAGGAATAATTGTAGGAAAGTATGGAAAGATACCAGATATAGGCGAAAGCAAAGAAATTAGAAAAATGGTTGAAGTGCGTGCAAAAGAAATTAGAGAAGTAATGTCCTACCACGAGAAGAAAGATAAGATAGGCTAAATTCTTTACAAGGTATCATATTTTTATTAGACTATATTATTTCACAATTGTGGCATTAGAAAAAAAAGATAAAAAAATGCTTGATACTATGATAGAAGAGGAAATATCCAAGATTCCAGGACTTGTAAGAAATCTTCGTCTACCTCAATTTCAAGATGCATTTCAAATAAAAAATGAGCCAGAGTACGTATACGGATATACACATGGTGCAATAATTGGCAAGTTTGAAACCTATTATTTTGTAGTTCACTCTGGGAAAAAACCAAATGGCATGGAAGTTGATGAGATAGGAAAAACAATATTTGAAAAATCAGGTGAAATTAGAAATGCCATTTCCAAAAGCAGTTAACAGATTAATAAAAAAAGATCCCAAAGTCAGGGCAACATTAACGGAATTGTGAATTTAAAAGCTGAGCCATTTTTCTGGTTAGAGTCAACCCATATTCTACCACCATGTTCTTCAACAATACCCTTACAGATAGTCAATCCAAGGCCTGAACCTCCATATTTTCTATATTGTCTAGAATTACCCTTGTAAAACTTGTCAAATATTTTGTTCAAATCCTCAGAGAGTATGCCCTCTCCATTATCTTCAACAACAAACAACAAATTTGAAATTCCATCTTTTTCAACCTTTATTGAAATTTTACCATCAATCCTAGGAACAAAATCTACCGAGTTTTTTACAAGATTTACTATAACCTGCTTAATCATGTTTTCATCAACAAGAATTTGCCCATCTGTGCCTACTATCATTTTTAATTCAATTTGTTGTTCAGAAATAATCGGTTTTAATAGATTCATACAATCATCCATAAGATTTTGAATATCCACGTTATCTTTTGATAACTTTAATGATTTTAATTCAAGTTTATGTACATATGCAATATCTTTTACCAATTCTTCCAATTTATCAGTACACCTATGAATGGATGAAACCATTCTTTCCTGTTTTTCGTTCAACGGACCTGGAATTTTAGACTCTAGCATTTCTACACATATTTTGATTGGGGAGAGTGCAGATTTTAGATCATGATTAATTATAGACACATCTAAAGCACGTAGTGTTGTTACTCGTTCTTGTTCAACTGGTTCCAAATTTGATTCAGATAAAGTCCCTCTTGCCATTCTGCCAACATACCAATTTCTAGAATCACAATATAAGAAACAGTCATGATACTTTGAACAAACAAAAAAATAGATTATACTGCATTAGGTAAAGATCAAAAATAGTCTTAAATGAAAATATTAGATAAAAATTGAGAAAAATGAGGAATCAGATATTATCTGAACACCTTATTTTATTGGGAACCTTCTACTAGTTCAGCAGAAGCAAATCTTTGGCCTACTTGGGTAATTCTTACCTTTGCATTCTGACCAGCTTTGCCGTCTTTTACAAATATCACAAAGCCTTCTACTCTTGCAATACCGTCGCCTTTTCTACTGATTTCAGTAATAGAAACGTCGTATTCTTTTCCGGTCTCTACTGGTTTTGGACCGTTATCAAAACTTCTACCGCCGCCGCCGCCAAATCTTCGACCGCCGCCACCGCCGCCGTATCCGCCGTTTGATCGTCCGCCATAGGAACTTCCTCTATCGTTGTAACTCATCGTCGCACCTCCTTCTGATCGTGGAATATATGATACTCAATAAAAATGCTCGAAATTTGTTTTTGATGTCAAAATTTTGACTCTTTTTCGATCATTGACTCATTTCATTATGCTTAATACGGATAGTGAGCGTCAATATTTATGGCAAAAGCCAAAGCAAAACCAAAAGCAAAAGCAAAAGCAAAGAAGAAATAAAAAAATCTGACCTGTAAAAGGTCTTATCCTTTTTCTAAGATTCTTAGATTTTGTATATACAACAATTTCTCAAACCATGAGAGAAAAGTTTCATGGTTGAGATTCCCAATTTACGTTCAAATTATTCCACAATTCTAGCATAAAATTTTTAAAAATTAGCACTAGAAATAAAATATTTTAAATCCATCATTGGTATTTATTATCTCATTAAGAGTGATGTAATATGAGCATAACAAAGACTATAGAGTTAGACAAGTTTTGCAAGTCCATATTAAGTGCAGATAGAAATGTACGTTCTGTTGCAGTATTAGACAAAAAAGGATTAGTGCTTCACAACATATCTCATCCAAGATTTATGCAACCAAGTTTAGAGAGATGGAATGATATTCATTACATGGAATGCATGTTTGACATATCCATGGGAGCAAAGTTTGATGAACTATACGGACCCATTAGGTATCATCATTCTGATAAAGATAATTTCATGATGTTTAGTTTTCCATACAATAAACAGGTGGTAATTATTACAAGTACAAAAATGATAAGTCCCATTGCCTTTGCAACAAAGATATCAAATATTATAATTAATTTCAAATAATTGAACTGAATATATTCAATTGTAGGTCACGTGGTTTTTAATCTATTTACAGCCTTCTTGAAATCATTCATTGGAACAATTTTCACAGTACTTATTGTAGATATTCCCACAGTTATGCATAATTGCTCTATATCATGCGCACTAGATGCATCCATAATTATTGTCCATTCATGTTCAAGAACTGACATGTAAAAGCCTAATATTTTTTGGATATGAAATTTCTTTTTATTTGCCTTTAGCTTGCCTTGGATTTCCAAGAATATTTTTTTACTGTTTTTATTGTTCAGTGGGCATAATTCCGGACTATGTACAGCAAAAACTCCAAAGAGCATTAGGTTCATTTCAAAGCTATTTCTAATAAAGCTTAAGACAGGTATGAAGATCCATATTTAATGGAAATATCACAGATGATTCTCAATTTTGGAATCCAAAATTGCATTTATATGAAAATATAATTTAGTTATCAATAGAATGATCTTTCAATTTATTATCATTTTGAATACTAGGAGTACAAGTAGTTGAAACAAAAAATTAGTAAAATTCTAGTTCCGATGGACGGTTCAGACAAATCATTCAAGGCTCTCAAGGAGGCAATTTACTTGGCAAGACAATGCCATAGTACAATCACAGGTTTGTGTATCATTCCCATCTATACTATTAATTTGGGAAAATTACTAACATCATTGAAGAATCAATCTCAAAAAGAAGCAAAAAAATTCTTGGCAGTGGCAAAAATACAATGTGCACAAACTGGCATCGTATTCAATGAAAAAATAATCTATGGAAACCAATCATGGGAGATAACAGAATTTGCAGCATACAAAAAATTCGATCTAATTGTGATAGGCTCACGTGGAATGAGTCGTACAAAAGAAGCGTTTCTTGGCAGTGTAGCAAATAGCATAGTTCACAAATCCAAAGTTCCAGTACTTGTTGTAAAATAATATACCAAAGTATGAACCTAAAAATCGTTTAAATTAATGAACCTTCAAGCAATCACATGATAAAGCACATAATGGCGCCATATGATAAATCAGATGCAGCTAATCGTGCTTTTGAATATGCGATTGACCTTGCAAAAAAATATAATTCTGTCATAAGTATAGTATCATGTGTTTCGCTCCAGGTTCCAACAGATCCTTATTTTGGAACAGCATATGTGGAGACTACAAAGTTATTGAGAGAAGATGCAATTAATTCGATATCAAAACTAGAACCTAGGCTAAGAGAATCAAACATATCATTCAAGACAGATGTGTTAGATGTCATATCAATTACAGAATCTTTGATATCATATGCAGAATCACATGATATAGATTTGATAATAATTGGTTCTCGTGGATTGGGAGGTTTTAAAAAATTACTGCTTGGAAGTGTAGCAAGCGGTGTATCTCAACATTCAAAATGTCCAGTATTAATTGTCAAATAATAATATCTGTGACCATATACAATAAAGAAAATATTGTGTTTTAATTCTAACTTTTCTGACGACGACGTTCCATTTTTTTCTCGTGTTCTTTTCGTGAATGGTGAAGTCGATCATCTTCATGGATAAACTCTTTTCCACAATCATTACATTTTGTCACATGATGATGATGTACATTTCGTGCGTGATCTATTAGTTCCTCATCTTTTGAAAATTTCATTGCGCATTGATCACATTCAAACTTTTTCCCAAAGAGTCTCATGACATACAATCCTAACAAGTAACAAATAAGAATGTAAGTGTAAATTTTCAGACTATTTTCTATATCGTGATGTGAATGTATTAGTAGAATCACCATTTAAATCCGTTACAAATTGTTGTCGTATGAGTATACCATAAACAACTAGATCCCTTGCAAGCATATCTAATCGTGATTCTAGTTTTGACGTAATTTTTCCATTAATGAAATCATCACTGTCATTCACAGACACCCCGTATGGGATACTCCACCCATAGCACTGTCTGACTGCAGTTCTCATCTGATCCATTGCTGTTAGACCCTTTTCATGAGACGCACAGATATATCCAAATGTTTTTCCTGCAAATTCTGCCCAAAAGTAATCAAGAAAGTTTTTCATGGCCCCCGACATGGAACCGTGATAATCAGGAGTGGAAAGAATCAGTGCGTCAGACCAGTTTACATCATCTTGTACTTTTTTTACTTCAGAAATGGAATGATTTGTTGTTGGATCGTACAGTGGCAATCTAGTTTGTTTTAGATCAAGTAACCGTATTTCTGCGCCTTGTTTTTTTGCAAAATCCAATGCAACGGACAAGGCAGTTGTACTTGAAGCACTCTCACGAAGACTTGAACCCACTCCCAGAACTTTGAATGTCATACCATCTCATGATTTTATGAGAATAAATAATATCGTTTCTTAAATTTTTCAACTTGAAAACAAAAATTTTGGGTGTGACCAAGTTATACAATCCCCAGTCAACTAATATAAGAAATTCCATACTTCCTTAGGCGAATAGTACAATTTGAAATTTTACATAGAATTTAATCCATGTAAAGAATGCAAAGACATAATCAAAGAATTAAACGAGAATATTCACCTCCAGACAGACGAGGGATCAAAGAAATTTTTGCGGCACATTACATACAACCACACAGAAGTATCTCAGGCAATAATTGACGAGTTTCCAAAAGAATCAGACAAAGAAAACTTTCCGTGGTTTAGATAAAAAATATATTTGACTAGTAATGTCTTCATTTTCTATTTTTAGAATCAAATCCATGTAATATATGCTATAAAAAATTGATTTAATTCTACAGATAAGACGACACGCTTGGAGTTTGGTCTATACTTCGCTCTATTGCAGAATAAATCGGAGTCTCTAATCTACTCAGAGTCTTTTTCTTGATGAATCCTACCGTCATTATATCAGCAGGGAAGATCAAGCTAAGTAACCAATCAAATCCAACTTTAATTTTCTTTTCACGAGTTGGCAAGTGTGACCAATAAAATGATCTCCACAAAAACCATGCTGGAAATCCTTTGATTTTTTTACCATTTAGTAGCGCAACACCTGTTCGCTTGCCTATTGTGGCCATCACTCCTTTGTTATGATAATCAAATTGCTTCAATGAACTTGCATTGCCAGTAATTTCTGCAACCAAATTTTCTGACACCAACTGGGCTTGCCTTATTGCGATTTGAGCAGTTGTAGGATATACAATATTGTTTTTTTGATCAACCAAATTAGCACAATCACCTAGTGCAAAAATACTAGGATAGTCTTTTAGTCTAAGATACGAGTCAACGACTAATCTACCTGACTGACCATGTT
>JANXYF010000184.1 GCA_025350175.1 Nitrosopumilales archaeon
TCTATAATGAAAGTAGATCTTTTTGCAAGTCCTGCAATATTTAGCCCAGCATATGCCTTACAAGCGATCTTTTGAGTATCACTTAGATGAAGATATGGGACATGATATTCTTCGACAAATTTCTTTTGATCTTGAACTGTATCTACAGATATTGCAAAGAGTTCCGCATGCTCTTTTATTTTAGGATATGATTCTATTATGGCCTCCGCCATTTGAAATACCTTCTTTGATGGACACGCAAAGAGATGGTTTTTTGGATAGAAACATAACACTACATTCTTTTTTCCTTTAAACGAACTTAGTTTTACTGTATTACCCTCATTTGAGACAAGTTCAAAATCTGGGGCTTGGTCGCCTTCGTTCATACCACTCATCTACAAATACAGGTTAATACCATTTCTGTTGTAAATTTTTTATCAGAGAACTAAATCTATCGGATTACTTTTTGAATTTCTTTTGGTATAACTTTATTCCAGCAAGCACTTCCTTCTTTGCGCTTGCGGCATTTTTCCATCCAAGTATCTCAACTTTCTTCCCCTCAAGATGCTTGTACACTTCAAAAAAGTGTCCGATTTCCTTGAGATAATGTTTGTCAAGGTCAGCAATATCTTTTAGATGTTCATATCTAATGTCATCTTTTGCTACGCATAAAATTTTGTTATCCATCTCACCACCGTCTTTCATTCGAAGCATTCCAATTGGGCGCGCTTCTATTAGAACTCCAGGATAGGTATGATTGGTAACAAGAACAAGTGCATCCATTGGGTCGCCGTCTTCTGCATATGTTTGTGGAATTATGCCATATTCCCCAGGGTAGAAAAATGGAGAAAATAATACCCTGTCAAGTTTCATGATGCCTCTTTTTTTATCATATTCGTATTTGTTTTGAGAGCCTTTTGGAATTTCAACTATAACGTTTATCACAGATGGTATTTTTGGGCCAGTTTCTATATCATGCCACAAGTCCATGACAATTTGTCAGAAATATGTCCTATTTAATTGACATCATATGAAAAATATTTCTTTATATGGAATTTCTTGTTTTTCAAGACACCAAAAAGGATTAACTTCGGAAAAAGATAAAATGCCATTCAAGACTTGTTTTAATTATGAAAGCAGCATATGTCTCAGGACATGCAGATGTCCAGATAAAAAATATTGAAAGACCACAAGCTGACAAGGGTGAGATTCTAGTTTCCATGAAAGCCTGTGGTGTATGCGGTTCAGACTTGGAAAAGATTTATGGTAGATATAGTCAGCCTTCCATGAGACTGGGCCATGAGCCTTCAGGAATAGTTACTGTGGTAGGAGAAGGAGTTGACGATTTCAAAAAGGGAGACCGGGTATTTACTCATCATCATGTACCCTGTTATTCTTGTCATTTTTGTACGCATGGAAATGAAACAATGTGCCAGAAATATTCAGAGACAAATCTTTCACCATGTGGTCTTGCTGAGGAGTTTGTTGTTCCCGAGTGGAATGTATCCCACGGAGGAGTAATAAAATTACCAGATCATATAAGTTTCGAAGAAGCATCCATGATTGAGCCATTAGCATGTTGTGTACGAGCATGGAATAAAATAAAATTCAAAAAAGGAGATTCGGTTGCAATTCTTGGGTCAGGTCCAACAGGTATCATGCATCTCATGTTAAGCAAGGTATATGGAATTGAAGACATATTTTGCTTTGACCTAAATGACTTTAGACTAGATTTTGCAAAAAAGTTTGGTATAACAGATGCAATAAGGTCAGATGATCAAGACGCATATAAAAAAATTCTTTCAAAGACTCAGAATCGCGGAGTAGACATAGTGATGGTTGCAACTGGAAGTCTTAATGCCATATCACAAGCAATTGATTTTGTAAGAAAAGGTGGCACTGTAATACTATTTGGGGTTCCTTCAAAAGACGCAAAGATGTCACTTGATATGAGCAAAGTTTACTCTAAAGAAATTACAATTATGCCAAGTTATGCAGCTTCTGAAAAGGATACAAATGACGCATTCAAGTTAATAG
>JANXYF010000197.1 GCA_025350175.1 Nitrosopumilales archaeon
TATTGGAGATATTTACGTTCCACCGGCTGCAAATCCAGACGAGATTACTGTTGTGATAAATCCTGCAAGTGGACGATTGCAAAAACTAGAACCATTCTTGAAGTGGGACGGCAAAGACTTTGTCGAATTGCCACTATTGCTAAAAGCTAAAGGCAAGTGTACAACAGATCACATATCTCCAGCAGGTGCATGGTTGTCATTGCGTGGCCACATTGATAAAATAAGTGACAATGTATTCCTTGGAGCAGTTAATGCATTTTCAGGAGATGTTGGTAAAGGAAAGAACGAACTAAATGGAAATACAGAATCATTTCCAGTTATTGCAAGACAGTACAAAGACAAGGGACTCAAATGGATTGTAATTGGTGATAACAATTATGGTGAAGGCAGCAGCAGGGAACACGCTGCCATGTCTCCGAGATATCTTGGATGTGGTGCTGTAGTTGCAAGAAGTTTTGCACGCATTCATGAAACTAACCTAAAAAAACAAGGAGTACTTGCACTTACTTTTGTAAATCCATCTGATTATGATAAGGTACAAGAGACTGATAAAATTAGCATCTTGGATTTGTCCCAATTACAACCTGGAAAAAATGTTAAATGTATTTTATATCACAAGGATGGAACAAAGGATGAGATTGTACTCAAACACTCGTACAATGATTTTCAGATAAAGTGGTTCAAGGCAGGCTCTGCTTTGAATATTTTACGTGAACGAGAAGCTCAGGCCAATTAAAAAAAGCAAGAACTAATAGTTTCGTCACCATTATTTTCTATCAGTCTTGAGCCATACATTTGATCCAAACGAACTCTACAATAGAGTAGTCCATTACTATATAGACAAAAAGGGGTATCCAAAAGAGCAGGCAAATGAGATTGCCCGCAAGGTCGTTGAGAGGGAAAAAAGTAGGTATACCTGTAAGAATGTTAGTTGTGGGCATGGCATGTATGACCATATCAGGCACAGCGAGACCTGTCTTGTATTAGATTGTGATTGCAGACAATTTGTCAGTTAGATACATGTAACAGTATCTTTCCAAACTGGTTACTCTTTTCCATCTTTTGGTGTGCAAGTTTGGCATCTTTTAGTTCAAAGATCTCATCAATTGCGGGTTTTATTTTTTTTAACTTCATAAATTTGTGCAATGATATCAATTGTGACTTTGATCCAAGATACGCACCAATTATTTGAGCTTCTTTGCTGTAAAATACTCTGATGTTTACCATCCCTTCTCCTCCTGTTGTAGTTCCACATGCAATCATTCTGCCTCTTATTTTGAGAACTTCAAGGCTTACAGGCCAAGTCTTTGCGCCAACATGATCAATTACGGCATCTACTCCGACTTGATCTGTAATTTTTAAAACTTCAGATGTGACATCTTGAGTACTTCGATCTATTACAAAGTCTGCACCTAATTTTTTTGCAAATTTTATTTTATTTTTATCTGACGCAATTGTTATAACTTTGAATCCTTTAGCTTTTGCAAGCAGTATTGCTGCAGAGCCCACTCCACTATTTGCTCCCCAGATTAGAATAGTGTCACCTTTCTTACATCTTGATCTTTCTAACATGTTCCAAGCTGTAAGGTATGACACATTAATTGCAGCGGCTTCTCTGTCCGATAACCAAGCTGGTTTTCTTATTATGTTCTTTTTTGGAACTGTAATTAATTCCGCATAGCCTCCTCTATATTTCCCAAATCCCCCAATGATTCCAAAAGATACTCTAGAGACTTTACCATCAAAGGCAGGATAGACTATTACCTTGTCACCTTTCTTAAAATCTGCAAATCCTTCTACTAAAGTACCACTGATATCACAGCCTAAAATGTGTGGAAATGATACTTTTTTTCCTGCAATCCCGTTTCTTACCCAGATATCCAGATGGTTTACTGCACAATAATTTACCTTAACCAGGACATCTCCTTTCTCAGAAACAGGATCTGGGATTTTCTCATATGATAAAACCTCAGGTCCCCCATGTTTTCTAATTATTATTGCATTCAATATTATTCCAAGATGAAATTATTATTTAAATAAAATTTTACCAATTGAAAGTTCTTTTTTAACAAAGATCTAGTAAAACATGAATAAAAATTGTAAGAACTAAAATCGGTAGCAATACATGGGAATTACGAGTAATCCTCAGACTACTCATCCATCGATCTAGCATAGGCGCGTCAATGTATCATCCCATTGGTTGCTACC
>JANXYF010000224.1 GCA_025350175.1 Nitrosopumilales archaeon
TCCACTTTTCCTTGTATTCGGGCTCTGCGTAAATATCAATTAGTCTGTTAAAGTTTGTAATAATATCTAGTAGCCACTCTTGCATCTTCTCTGGGGGCAATCTTAGTTCCTTTATGAGACGGTCAATTTTGTTGATATACAAAACAGGTCTTACTCGCTCTTCTAGTGCTTGTCTAGTTACAGTTTCAGTCTGGGTCATGATACCTTCTACTGAATCAGATACTACAACTGCACCATCAATAGCTCTAAGACTTCTTGTGACTCTACCAGTAAAGTCAATGTGACCTGGAGTATCTATCATGTTAATTACATATTCTTCGCCGTTTTGTTCATAGAGTAAAGTAACGTTTGCCTGGACAATTGTCATCTGTCTGTCTTGTTCAAGTTTCATTGAATCAAGTGCCAAAGCTTGGCCTGCAACAGATGGGCTGATAATTCCACTTGATGCTAAAAGACTGTCACTCATTGTAGTCTTGCCGTGATCTACGTGGGCAATGACTCCAAAGTTTCGAATATTTTTCTTATTACCTATAATACTTAGAATCTGATCAGTTGCCTTGAATTTCATTGTTTAGCTAAATCCTTTTCTAGCCGGTATTAAACGTTTAGAGGAATTACAAAAAAAATTAGTAGATCATGGAAGAACTAGCGTTTTGTAATTTCTTTTCCTCTACAAAAAAGCATTCTTTTCTATTTTTTATTTTTGCTAAATGTAATGATAACAGTTCTGAAACAAAGATGAAAAAGATCACTTGGCCTACTGGATCGTTTGTTTGTGGATCCACAAGTATTGGAACCAGTCCACATTTTTTTATCTGGTCTACTAGTTTTTGATTATGCTTGTTTGCTTTTTCAAATATTATTACGGTATCACCTTTTCTTGATGAAAACAGTCCCATGTGGGAGAACTGTTCTATTCGTTCATAGCGTACATCAGAGCCCAAGACCTCTTGCAATTTTGCAGCACAAAACATTGCAACTGGTAAGCTGTACAGATTCCCTAAAACATAGACTCTTCCAGATACAGGCTTTTTTGAGGCCTTGAGAGCCATTTGGAATAGTTTATGAAAATTTGGCATATGAAATTTAGTTACAAGAGAGATGCAGGCAAGAGCACTAGCAAGAAAGCTGATGCTTCCAGCAGTCTGGATTCCAGTGTTTTCAAACTTTAATGGAATAATATCACTACATGCTTTTCCCAGTCTGCTTGTAGGATTTGCAGTAATTGCAGTGGATGTTTTAGATTTTCTTGCAAGCTTGATGTTGGATATTGTATTTCCAGAAATTGATATAAAATACAGACGATGCTTTTGTAAAATTTTCTTGTACTTTGACAAGTCAAGTGGGTCTAGTGCTTTGACTCTAAAATTAGAAAAGACTTCGCCTAGTTGTGCAGATGCAAATGAATCCCCAGTTCCACAAAATATCGTCTTTTGTTGCTCTGAGATAGAAATTTGCTTTTGAGATTGAAATTGTTCCAAGAATTCAAGCTGCATCACAATCTCACTTTCATAGGCAGAAATTGTCGACACAAACTTGATTTTTATAATAGACATAAAAATCATCATTATGGATATTATAATTGGACATACTCCCGATGCAGATGATGCTTTCATGTTCTATGGAATGCTTAGCGGTAAAGTTACTTCACCGCACTTTAATGTAAAACATGTTGTAGAAGATATTGAGACTTTGAACAAGAGGGCTCAAACACATGAGCTTGATGTAACGGCAGTCTCTGTCCATGCTTGTGCATATTTACACGATTATACAATTCTTAGAAGTGGAGGAAGTTTTGGAAAAGGTTACGGACCAATCGTAGTAGCAAAACAAGAACTCTCTTTAGAAAAATTAAGAAAATCCAAGATTGCAATTCCTGGAAAACTCACCTCGGCATTTCTTTTACTAGAATTAATGATTGGCAAGTTTGATTATACCGAGATGAAATTTAGCGACATTCCAGATGCAGTTGCAAGCGGCCAAGTAGATGCAGGACTAGTCATTCACGAGGGACAGATAACATATGAACAAAAAGGCTTGATGAAGCTTTTAGATGTAGGCGAGTGGTGGAGAGACAGTACTGGAGGATTACCAGTTCCATTAGGGGTAAATGTAATGAGCAATCATTTCGGAATTGAGACTATACGAAAGTTTGATGAGTTTTTCCGTGAATCA
>JANXYF010000237.1 GCA_025350175.1 Nitrosopumilales archaeon
TCCACTTGTGGCAAGTATGACAAGTGCTATCATTACGTATGAATATTTTTTCATAAATGATTTACATTCAAATCAGAATAAAACGGATGCTACTATTTTCATCAATAGGAATGGTAACTAGACATTATAATCCAAAAAAGTAAACTCTCTCATGTCAAAACCGCAATATCGTTCAGAGATGGGCATAATCTCTGATGTTTTAGGTGTAGTAATGGAACGTGGTATGCAAGGTTCGATAATCTCTTCTATAGCAAGAAGCGCAAATCTATCTCATTATGTTGCAGTTGAAAAATGTCAAAAACTTGTAGGTTTTGGATTACTAGAATATGTAAGTAATGACAGAAATCACACTTTTATTGTAACAGGAAAAGGAATCCAGTTTTTTCATGAAATGCAAAAATTCATAGAAATGGTCCAGTCTATAAAAATAAGATACTAAAAGTCCAATCGGATCAAAAACAAACTATTGTTCCAAAAATCATGCCTAAGATTGCTCAATACTAATCAATCACAATAAATTACTGACTTTAAAATAATCAATCGCCCCAATATGCACGCAGACGGACTGGGATGATTAAAGATGATTTTTGGTCCACCCAGCCGTGCTACAGGGCACCCCGGTAATAGAACAAGATGAGGATTAAGGCTAAACGTACCAATGACTCTATGTGGGTCAGAACCGGGGGACATTCTTTTCCTATATTTTCTAAAAATATCTACAATCAAAAGGATTTTTGAGATTTTACACAAAAAATCAGAACTAAATTCAGCTAAGGGATATAATTGATCCTTGCATGAAAACAACAGATCCATTGATATATTTGCATTGTATAGGTAATGCATGGCAACAGCATATGTGCTAATAAATTGTGAACTTGGCTCTGAAGAATCTATAATTTCACAACTCAAAGCAATTAACGGAGTCAAGGAAGTACATGGTACCTTCGGGGCCTACGATATTTTAGCAAAGATAGAATCTCCAACAGTGGAAGCACTACGAGAGATCATCACCTGGAAGATTCGTAAAATAGAGAAGATTCGTTCAACTCTAACCTTGATGGGCATAGAAGGTCAAAGCTAAACTCTCTGTGGAAAAATTTCCGCTCATATTTTTAAAAACTACCCCAGAGGATTCTCTAATTTTTATGCAAAGACCTTTTAATTGTGTTCTAATCTTTGCACCATGTGCTTCTTCACTTTATTTTTGTAGTAAAAGAAGAGGAACTTGAACAGAGACGATGGGAGTTTGAGTATGTGCAAAAGATGGCTCTATTCTATAAAACATGGATAGAAAAGACTTTTTCTAAAACAGTTGAGGTCCAAGCAGATGAGATGACAGTACAATCTGGTGGACTATTCAGAATTGTTGATACTCCTGCATTACTTCTAGACCATGAGAGCAGAGGGACAGACATCTTTCATTTTTACCTCACTTACTTTAGGCCAATCTGGACAGATTGTACATGTGAAGGGTATTTTGCAGATAATTTTGGCATGGTTCAATGGGGCAAGAGCCCACAAAAAAATGATATCAATTATCTAATGGAAGTTAATTGTCCCAAGGTTTCTCATGAGCTTGCGCATGAATTTCTACGACAGACTGGATACAAAAATTACAAAGAGCTAGTCCATGACATATGGGACAAGCATCTTTTTGCATCTGTACCATACGAGCGTTATGATTCAAATTTTTCTCAAACAGAAAAAGATGCACTCTTTGCAACTATAGATACTTCAAGTATACGAACATAGTTACACGCATTACTAGTTTGTAATGGCGCTAAAAGGCTATAAGTAAGTAATTTAGAGATTTTTTATGCCAGAATTTACCTGTCCTGATTGTGGTAAGAAATTATTTCACGAAAATGAAACCACACTAACTGTTGAAAAACAAATACACGTAAAATTTTGTCCTACCAAGAAAAAGCGCTAGCACTTGGTTACAGAATAAATTCTGTCTTGGAAACTTGCTATCTTAAAATCAATCCTATTTTGTGGATCTTTCTTGCGGATTGTACTTAGTTTTTCCAAAGTAACCAGTGCTTCACCATCAAATCCAACTGAAGAGCCAAAAACTCCCTCAGCAAGCTGATTTCCATGCTCGCCTTTTTTGATATCATCAACCATTTCATAAAACTTGATTGCTTCTCTTTTTGATGCTGCACCACCTGAAGACTTGTTTAAACCAACTGCAATATACATGCCGTTATTTTTAACTGCGATAGGAACCTTGTAGATCTTACCTGAATGACCTGGAATTTTTTCGTTCAACAAAATTTCACATTTATGAAACATGCTTGAGATGTATGCAAAAAATCGATAGTTTGCATATGAGCCAGATGCATCTTCATGACAATCAACAAAAACCTTGTGTAAAAGTTCAAGAGCAGAATCATTCATGCTTTGCAGACGTTCTTCAATTCGTCCTTTTCTAACCAGATCGGACTTGCAATCAGCGGCAATTTTTTCTAAAATGAAAGGAGGCAGATTATAATTTTTTAGTGTGGAGACAAAAGTTCCAGTCTTTGAAGCTCCAAATGTTGGAAAGTTTCCTCTGCTCAAATCAGTTTGCCCCGAAATTTAATATTTTAAAACTCATTCCCAACTTCCCTAGCGACAATACTAGGAGTCTTTTTCCTTATAACTGTTAGGTCAAAGATAGATCAGATGGTGGGGCCGACCGGAATTGAACCGGCGACACACGGGTCACTACAGCTCCAAACTGTACATCATCCTAACGTCAGTGAAGCTTGTGAAACCACTGGAGCCCTTAGCGGTGATCAATGTGATCTAAACTGTCGCCATACCAGGCTAGGCTACGACCCCACGTAATGACCATAAATGCACTTGAATTTTAATTTACTCAAGTTTCTGAAGATTTATTGATGGTATAATGATACTTTAAGCGTTGTACGACACAAAATCAAGGAGCGGAAAAATTTAGTCCGTCCAATAATCATAATCTTGGGGGCAATTCCTATCTTGGCTGCTCTTTTCATTGTAGTTCCAACACTTCTCAGACCAGAAATTACAAATGTTGCAGTAAATTCTGATGATGTCATATCAATAGAATACAGCAAACAACACCTCAAAAAAATATCATTTGGTCTTACACAGAATATTGGCGCTGAAACGACTGAAGTTTTGACCATATCTAATGATGGCCAAGCAAGCTATAGTTTAACAAAAAACGGCTATTCTGCGCCTGATGTAAAATATCAGTTATCAAAAGAAGAGGTTACAAGACTTACTGGGCTTGTAAAAGAGACAGGATTTATGCAAATTCCGCAAACATCTTTTCAAGTAAAAAGCGATCTGAACGAATATGACAAGTATGGATTACAGATAACCCTAGACGGCAAATCAGTCAATATCTCCTGGCCTGACCAGAATTCTACTAACGAATTCATTCCTCCACTGATAAGCCAAGTTCAAACCAGTCTAGATGGTGTTATAGCAGAAATAATAAAATAAATAGCCTAAGGCACGATCAAAATTCATGATTCCTCTTTCTGGTGATCTGGGTAATTCTAAAGGAGTAGTAAAGGAAAATGTCGGCTCGTTTAGTACTACACGAGGAACTTCAACTCTAAAACGCGGTTTTGCTCACATGCTAAAAAATGGAGTTGTAATGGATGTTACAACTGTTGAACAAGCCCAAATTGCAGAAGAATCTGGCGCAGTTGCAGTAATGGTTTTAGATAAACTTCCATCTGATGTTAGAAAAGCTGGTGGTGTTGCAAGAACTGCAAGCATAAGAATTATTCAAGAAATTATGGACTCTGTAACAATTCCTGTCATGGCAAAATGCAGAATAGGTCATGTGTATGAGGCAATGGTTTTACAAGAAACAAATGTTGACATGATAGACGAGTCCGAAGTTTTAACACCTGCTGACGAAAATCATCATATATGGAAATGGGATTTTACCACTCCATTTGTAAATGGTGCAAGAAATCTTGGTGAAGCACTAAGAAGAATAGAAGAGGGTGCAGCAATGATTAGAACAAAAGGAGAGCCAGGTACTGGAAATGTTGCAGAAGCTGTAATTCATATTAAAAATGTCAATACCGAACTACGACGCATAAAATCAATTTATGATGCAGGAGATGAGCAGGACTTGATTAGTGTTGCAAGAGAACTCAAAGTTTCATATTCTATTTTAGAAGAGACTGCAAGTTTAGGCAGATTGCCTGTTGTAAATTTTGCAGCTGGTGGAATCTCAACTCCAGCAGATGCAGCATATCTGATGACACTTGGCTGTGATGGAGTCTTTGTAGGTTCTGGAATCTTCAAGGCAGATGATGCAAAGGAAAGAGCCCAAGCTATAGTACTTGCAACAACATTCTGGGAAGATCCAGATAAAGTAAAGGAGGCACAAAAAATGATTGATGAGAGACAATCAATGTTAGGGTTAGATACAAAGAATCTTGATCTTCGAATGCAAGAACGTGGTAGTACAGCATGAGTGGAATTAGTATCGGTGTATTGGCAGTTCAGGGAGATGTTGCGGAAAATATCATGGCAACAAAGATGGCACTAGAAGAACTTGGCCTTGAGGGTATAGTAAATGAGGTAAAGACCCCCGAGCAGATATCGGACCTTGATGGATTGATTATTCCAGGAGGAGAAAGCACAGTAATTGGCACTTTATCTATGGTAAACGGTTCACTAAAAAAAATTAAAGAAAAAATTGCCAGCGGAATGCCTGTCTTTGGAATCTGTGCAGGAATGATTATGCTATCAAAAAAGGCAAAGGATAGAGTAATTGGAGAGATGGACCAGCCATTGTTGGATTTTCTTGATGTCAAAATAGAGAGAAATGCATTTGGAAGACAAAAGGATTCGTTTGAATCTGAGATATCTATTGATAAAATTGGCATCTCAAAATTTCCAGGAGTATTTATTCGCGCCCCTTCTATAATGGAAACAGGAAAAAATGTTGAAGTCTTGTCAAAGTTTAACGAAAAGATAATTGCAGTAAAACAAGGAAATGTAGTAGGTACTTCATTTCATCCTGAATTAACAGGCGACTTGTCACTACACAAATACTTTGTAAATCTAATCAAAGCAAAGCATTAGAGATTTTTTATATCTAATTGTAGAAAATACCGATTATATTAAATTCAATACATGTTATACTGGAATGGATGCAAATAGAAACAACACCTGCGCTAGTTTCAAAGGTTTACGCCAAAATTGAAGAAAACATATCAAAATATAGAAAACTTGTCAACAGACATCTTACTCTAACTGAAAAAATTCTAGTTGGTCATCTTGATGATATTGAAAGTGCAAAGGATCTCGAGCCAGGCAAGAGCTATTCATTTCTTAGACCTGACAGAGTTGCACTACAAGACGTAACAGGACAGATGGTAATTTTACAATTCATGCAGTCTGGTCTTAAGCGAAGTTCACTTCCAACAACTGTACACTGTGATCATCTCATACGAGCCAAAGTTAGCGGAGATGTAGATATCAAAGTTGCACTAGATGAGAACAGCGAAGTATACAAGTTTCTTGAATCGTCTTGTAGAAAATATGGGATTGGATTTTGGAAACCAGGCGCAGGAATTATTCATCAGGTCGTACTAGAAAATTATGCTTTTCCAGGTGGATTGATGATTGGAACTGACTCTCATACGCCAAATGCAGGGGGTCTAGGTATGCTTGCTATAGGAGTAGGTGGCCTTGATGCAACTGAGGTAATGGCGGGATTTCCATGGGAGCTACTATATCCAAAAAGAATTGGTGTACATCTCAAAGGTGAACTAAACGGATGGGTTGCACCAAAAGATGTCATTCTGTATGTAGCAATGAATCTTACAGTATCTGGTGGAACAAATGCTGTAGTAGAATATTTTGGACCTGGTACAAGATCAATTAGCTGTACTGGTAAAGCGACTATAACCAACATGGGTGCAGAAATTGGTGCAACATGTTCTGTATTTCCATATGATGATAAAATGGAAGTCTATCTAAAATCAACTAACCGTGGACAAATTGCAGAACTTGCAAACAAGCACAAGGAAATTTTAGTTGCAGATCCTGAAGTTGAACAAAATCCAGAAAAATATTTTGATAAAGTTATAGAAATTGATCTATCTACATTAGAGCCATACATTGCAGGTCCACATACTCCAGACCTTGCAAGACCAATATCTCAGCTTGCTGATGATGTCAAGAAAAATAATTATCTCGATACAATATCTGTAGCACTAATTGGAAGTTGCACAAATTCTTCTTATGAAGACATGACAAGAGCTGCATCTGTTGCAGAACAGGCAAAATCTCATGGAATTGGTATAAAAATTCCTCTTCTTGTAACTCCGGGTTCTGAGCAAATCCGTGCAACAATTGAGCGCGATGGACAGATGAAAACACTAAATGATATCGGTGCAACTGTTCTTGCAAACGCATGTGGTCCATGCATCGGACAGTGGAATAGACCTGAGATGAAACCAGGCGAGCCAAATACTATAATCACTTCATTTAATCGAAATTTTCCAGGAAGAAATGATGGTAGAAGAGAGACGATGGCCTTTATGGGAAGCCCTGAACTAATTGTCGCACTTGCATTAGGCGGTAGGCTCTCATTTAATCCACTAAAAGACACACTCAAGGGATCTGATGGAAAAGAGTTCAAGCTAGAACCTCCGAAAAAGGCACCCGAAGTTCCATCCCAGGGATTTTCAAATATTGGAAATATCTATGTTCCACCGGCTGCAAATCCGGACAAGATTACAGTTGTGATTAATCCTGCAAGTGGAAGATTGCAAAAACTAGAACCATTTTTGAAGTGGGATGGTAAAGACTTTGTAGAATTGCCACTATTACTAAAAGCTAAAGGCAAGTGTACAACAGATCACATATCTCCAGCAGGTGCGTGGTTGTCATTGCGCGGTCATATTGATAAAATAAGTGACAATGTATTCCTTGGAGCAGTTAATGCATTTACAAATGATGTTGGTAAAGGAAAGAACGAACTAAATGGAAATACAGAATCATTTCCAGTTATTGCAAGACAGTACAAAGACAAGGGACTCAAATGGGTTGTAATTGGTGACAACAATTATGGTGAAGGCAGCAGCAGGGAACATGCTGCCATGTCTCCAAGATATCTTGGATGCGGTGCCGTAGTTGCAAGAAGTTTTGCTAGAATACATGAAACCAATCTAAAAAAACAAGGAGTGCTTGCACTCACTTTTGTAAATCCATCTGATTATGATAAAGTGCAAGAGACTGATAAAATTAGTATCTTGGATTTGTTCCAATTGCAGCCAGGAGAAAATGTCAGATGTATTTTACATCATAATGATGGAAC
>JANXYF010000087.1 GCA_025350175.1 Nitrosopumilales archaeon
TGGATCATCTATATCGATAAATAACCAAGTTTCAAGTGAAAACCATGGCTTCTCATATAATGGAGCTACCAAGAAAGATTCTCATAGGTGAGAATAACATTTCAGACGTAGGAAATTTTCTTGTAGGCCTATCAAATCCAAAGAAGGTTTCTCTAGTTTCAGGTGACAAGGTAAGAAAAATAACAGATAAGAAAATTTCAACTTCGCTTTTAGATTCAAAAATCAAATTCGTGTGGCACCGTAGTACAACTAATGATGTCGAAGCTGCAAAAAAAACACTTGCCGATATAAAGAAAGACAAAAGTGATTTGATTATTGGAATTGGTGGAGGCAGGTCTGTTGATATTGCAAAAATGATTGCGTTTACACTAAAGAAACCATTTGTGAGTATTCCGACCTCTGCTTCACATGATGGCATTGCAAGTCCCTTTGTTTCCTTGCGGGGAGACAAACCATATTCTATAATTGCAACAGCTCCACTTGGAGTCTTTGTTGATATTGCAATTTTAAAGAAAGCTCCAAGAAGACTCTTAGCTAGCGGTTGTGGTGATCTTATGGCCAAAGTTACTGCAGTACGAGATTGGGAACTTGCAAGAGATGAAGTAGGGGAATATTTTGGAACGTATGCTGCAAATTTAGCATCCATGAGTGCAAAGATAGTTATCGATAATTCAAAAAATTTCAAGAAAAATCCAGATGTTAGAATGATTGTTGAAGCTTTGATAAGTTCAGGTGTAGCTGCCTGTATTGCAGGAAGTAGTAGACCATGCTCTGGTGCAGAACACTTGTTTTCTCATGCAGTTGATCACATCAAACCAGGAATTGGTCTACATGGAGAAAAATGTGGCATTGGTGCAATATTGATTGCAAAGATTCAAGGTCAAGATTGGAAAAAAATAATTCAGATGCTAAAAAATGTTGGGGCACCAACTAAGGCAAAAGAGATTGGACTTGAGCCAAAGATTCTTGCAAGAGCATTGACAATTGCTCAATCATTAAGACCTGAAAGATATACAGTTCTAAGTAAGGTAAAGATGAATGAAGAAAAAGCTATAGAGATTGCAAAAAGTACTGGTGTACTATAGTTCTAGGCTGCTTTTGGCTCAGCTGGCTTTACTTCAGCTGGTTTTTGTTCTGCGGGTTTTGGCTTGTTATATGAATCAATAAAGTTAACTTTCTCTATTTTTGTTACAAATTTGAAAATTTCATTTGCGATTGCACGTTTGACAATCTGAAGACCTTCCATCATCATTGCTTCTTCTGGGATATTTACATCAAGTTCTGCTCCTTTGATTTCAAACTTGATCTTTGATTCTTCTATCGGGAATCTTCTTTTGAGTAATCCCATGACTTTATCTTGGTCTGTATCTAGTGATTTGATTACATTAAGATCATAGACGATTGTTTTTCCTGCAAATCTGTGATTAAAATCGACTTGTACTCTTCCTGAACCGATAAATCTTACAATTCCTGTTCTTTCATCAAGTTCTATGGTATCTCCAACTGTAACTTTTTCTGCATCTTCTCCAAGTTTTCTAATTGGAATCATGCGGATTTTAGCTGTATCTCTTGTTCCAAATCCTTTCTCTGGTGGAACTTCGATTGAAAGTTTGTCTCCTACTGTAGTATTAGCAAGTGCATCATCAAGACCTTTTAGAACCCATGCCTCACCTACGGAAATGAGTCTTGGTTGATACTTGACATTTGCATCGTATGTTGAATTTGATTTAGCGTCTGCTTCACGTGTTGTCTCAAAGATCTCGTTTGAATCTTTAACCTTAGCTGTATAATCTACCAGAACTAAGGTGCCTTTTTGGAAAGTCAACGTGATCGATCCTTTAACTTCCTTATATTAAGTTAACACGAAATTATAATGACTTTAGTTTATCTTCAGCAACTTTGAGTGCTTCTGGATTTGTCTTGTGTCCCATCATTTCAAGTGTAGATGCTATTGAAGAGATTGTTCTCATGACATGGTATTTGTGGACTTCGCCCATGCATCCAACTCTGAATACTTTACCTTTGAGTTCGCCAAATCCACCTGCAACAAGAACTCTGAATTTTTCAGAAAGTGTTCCTCTGAATGTCTTGTCATCAAGTCCTTCAAGATAATTTAGTGCAATTACAACTGTAGAACGAGCATCTTCTTTAGCAAATGGAGACAATCCCATTGCACTCAGTCCACTGTAAAGTGCTTGTGAACAAACTCTGTGTCTTCTAATTCTGTTTTCAATTCCTTCTTCTAGAATAATATCAAGTGCTTCTCTGTATGCATACAATAATGGAATAGCAGGAGTAAATGGTGTCTCTTTTGAATCATCATAATACTTGAAGTATCTTGCCATGTTAAAGTAGAATGTTGGTGGAGGATTTGCAATCATGTGCTTCTTTGCTTTTTGGCTAACTGCAATTGGTGAAATTCCTGGAGGAGCTGCAAGTGCTTTTTGTGCACCTGTTACACAAACATCTACTCCCCATTTGTCCATATGGAATTCTTCTCCGCCAAGTATTGAGACTCCATCTACTACATAGAAAGAATCATTTCTTGCGGTAAGATCTTTTACTCTATCAAGATAATTTACCATTGTACCAGTAGAAGTTTCATTCCAAACAACATAGAATGCTTTTACATCCTTGTTGTTATCAAATGCCTCTTTTACTTGGTCAAAACTTGCATTTTGTCCAAATGGTGTTGTAAGACGAATAACATTTGCACCAGCCCATTCCAACATTGTTGAAAGTCTGTTGCTAAATTCACCGTTAACTGGAATTATTACCTTGTCACCTTTCTTTATCATGTTTACAACAGATGCTTCAACTGCTCCAGTACCAGATGCGCTAAGAGCTACAACATCACTTGTTGTATCAAAGATTTTCTGACTCTTTTCAATTGTATCTACGTATAATTTTACAAAATCTTTACTTCTGTGATTAATCATATGAGTAAACATTGCGCGTGTTACTCTTTCTGGAACATTTGTTGGTCCAGGTAGCATTACTAAATATTCCAAATAAATTCTCCAACTTTTGAGAAAGTTCACCGCTATTTATAATTAAAGAATCTTGGAAAGCCTGCTTTTTGCGTCTATTTTTAAGAGCGCTTTCTTAGTTCCTTCAGGAACAAGATCTGACCAGTCTTTGTCAGATACAATCATTTCTCGAATGTTTGTTCCTGATATTACATCTCTATCTAATAGAGGAACCTCTATGATATTTTTTTCTCTTTTTTTGTATAATGTAATAGTAAAGTTGTCATTTGAAAATACTATGTCATATTTTGGTACAATAGAATCAACATGAAAAGTCCATTTTTCGTGGTCACCAGTATCTGGTACAAAAAATATCTTGACACGTTCTAGCATTTTAGAATCAAGCGAAGAAAGAATCATTTCCTTTCGCTCATCAGCCGTGAATGGATTTCTTTTTTCATGGCTCTTGTTTGAACTTCCAATTCCAATCCACAGATTTTCAACCTTTGATAATCCAAAAATTACAGCTTCGAGGTGTCCTTTATGAAATGGTTGATATCTACCAATTAGAAGTCCATTCATTGTCGAGATCTTGTTTCACTTGTTTAAAAAACCATCATTAATTAGATTCTAAAATTAAACGATCTAGTCATGGAGCCGATAAAAATAGACGGAGGACGAGGCGAGGGAGGAGGACAGATAATCCGAAGTGCAGTTACCTTGTCTGCTATTACTGGCAAACCAGTTGAAATAGAAAACATTCGAAAGAATCGAAAAGTTCCAGGCCTTAGGCCACAGCATTTGTTGGGGATAAAGATTTTGTCAAAGATTTGTCAAGCCAAAGTAGAAGGTCTTTTTGTAAATTCCACATCTCTGAAATTTTTTCCTTCCCAAGGTTTGAATTTGGATCTTCAAGAAGATATTGGAACTGCAGGAAGCATCCCATTAATTTTACAAGTATTGATTCCTGCTGTCTCACTTATGAAAAATAGTTTGAAATTGTCAATTATTGGTGGTACAGATGTTCCTTGGAGTCCTACATCTGATTATACAAAATATGTTTTGAGTGAAGTATTATCTAGAATTGGAATAAATTTTACTCTAGATATAAAAAGAAGAGGGCATTATCCAAAGGGAGGAGGAGTTGTTGAGACTCTAATACAGCCTTGTAATAGTCTCAATCCCATATCGCTTCTTGAAAGAAAAACAATTTCTGCAAAACTCTTGTGCTCTTATTCACACATTCCAAAAGAGATGGTAGAAAAAGAGATACAAAATGCAAAAACTATTCTTGACAAAAATGGATTTGATTGCGAGATTACAATAAAAGAAGAAAATGCGTTAGATAAAGGATGTTCAATTCTAATATTTTCACACGATAAAAGCTCAGTTATTGGCTCTGATGGTATATATCAAAAGAGTTTAACTGGTCTTGGCGAGTCAGTAGCAAAAAAATTTATTGAATCAAATCTTGGTGTTGATCTTTATCTTTCAGATATGCTTGTAGTTCCACTTTCACTTGTCAAAGAGACTTCGGTATACCGAGTAGAACAAATTACAAAACATTTAGAGACAAATCTTTTTGTTGCATCAAAAATAACTGGTTGTAAGTATGGGATAGGTAAACTGGACAACGGTTTTGAGGTAAGAATATCTGGAATCTCAGACGCCTGAATGAAGTAATGCTGCCATTAGAAGTATAGCTAAAGAGAGTATTACTGTAAGCCTACCTAACATGATAATTTTTGAACGTAGTTTTTGTAAAAATTCCCCAGAAAGTTGTTTTGATTCTATTTTACTTTCTATTTCAGTTCTGATCAGTCTTACATGTATAGCAAATGTAATTATCAAAATAATTACAAGTATTATTTTAATGAGAAGAATTATTCCATAGTTTGTGGAAAGTATCAATGATGGATTTACAATAAAACCAGTGGAGTTGTAAATTCCAGTTGCAATCAATATGATTAGAGATGGAACTCCAATTTTGTTGAATTTACGTCCAACGCGGATCATTATTGACAGCCTTCCCTCTATTGAATCTGAAATTGTCTTAAGAAGTGGAGCAAGAACTATTCCAATAAATATTGAACC
>JANXYF010000096.1 GCA_025350175.1 Nitrosopumilales archaeon
CTATGGGGTGGATTGACCCAAGCCTTCCAAATAATTGGATGAATAGCATGATGTCAAACCCTGACACAATGAAAAATTGGGTAAATGTAATGCAAAAAAATCCTCAGTTTATGAACAAATTTATGACAAATATGATGACTAGTTCTGATTTTAGACAGCAGTACATGGGACCATGGATGATGACGCAATATGGAGGCCCAATGCATGATGTGATGACAAGTTTGACATCTGCACAAAATACTACCTTTTACCAACACATGATAATCAAGGCAGACAAAGCCTCCATAGTAAATGGAGCATGGCAAATCAATACCACAGAATCATACCATCCTACTATTATCCAGGTAAATACTGGCACAACTATAACATGGATAAATGATGACACTATAATTCATACAGTAACGGACATTGCTGGAAAATTTGATTCAGATCTGATTCAACCCGGAGCAGGTTGGCAATATACGTTCTATAATGAAGGCAAGTACAATTACTTTTGCACAATCCATCCTTGGATGAAAGGACTCGTAATTGTAACTTGAGCGATAATTCTAATATGTTTTATAAAATTATTTTAAAATAAATTAATTACGTTGTGGATACTAACTATCCTTCAGAAGCTGATTTTCCGCCGTCTACATTGAGGATTACACCTGAAATCCATTTTGCCTCGTCTGATGCAAGATATACTACTGCATTTGCAACATCTTCTGGCTCCCCAATTCTGTTAATTGGTTGTCGGTTTTCTAGGACCTTTCTTGCTTCCGGATAATCAAGATATGATTTTATCATTCCAGCATTGACGATTCCTGGATTGACACAATTGCAACGAATATTTCTTCTGGCATATTCTACTGCTAGTCCTTTGGTGAACATGTTGATTGCAGCTTTTGTTGTACAGTATACCGTCAAGTGAACTTTTGGTATTGCTCGTTCTGCTGAAATTGAACCAATGTTGATTATTGATCCTCCATTTTTATTTTCAAGCATCTTTACTATGACTGACTTTGTTATCCTAAATGTTCCAAACAAGTTGGTATTGATTAGAGAGTGCCATGCCTCATCTGCCATTTCATGAAAATGTATTGGATCGCTAATTACTCCTGCATTGTTGACTAAAATATCGATTTTCCCATAATGGTCAGTTATCTGTTTTACTGTTTGAATAACCTGTGCTTCATTTGTAATATCACATGGGATTGCAACTGTTTTTGAAGCATAGTCTTTGATTGTGGCTCTTGCCTTTTCTAGCTTGGCTATGTCTCTTCCTAGTAAAACTACATTGGCTCCTTCTTGAACCAATTTCTTGCAAATTTCTAATCCTATGTCACTAGAGGCACCCGTAACTATTGCCACTTTGTCTGTTAGTCGCATATCTTGTATTTGGAATTGTACTATATGAATAATTAAGTTCTTAGTTTTTGTCCCTTTTTGGAATTTATCGGATTAATGAAAATGGACAAATTGATGGCAGAAAGTTCCAACCTTGATCTGATATATTAACGAACAATGACTACGGGGCATTTTGCAAGCTCAGATATTTTTCTACTCACACTTCCAAGTGCCTTTATTTTTGATACTCCTGAAAGGCCCTTACTTCCTATGATTATTAGATCAATATCATGATCTTGAGTAAACTTTAATAATTTTCCAGTAATGTCTCCTTCTAAAACAAATCCCTTTACGATTACTCCTGAATCTACATAGTCTTTTTGTATTTTTTGAAGGTATGATTCAATTGAGGTCTTGACTGTACTCTTTATCTGATCTAGCGTCTTTCTTGTATTTTTTGAATGAATCTGACCAGGCGGACTAACTGCACTAACATCTATGACATTTACCAGATGTAATGCTGAATCAAATGCGCTTGCCATGTTGACCGCCATCTTTAGTGCCTTTTGAGAATGTACTGAGCCATCATATGGAACTGTCAAGAGTGTGATTGCTACAAGGTATATCTTTGAGGTTATTGCCAACAAACTAACCTTAATAATTTGATATTTAAGACTTGATGCTTTGTTTATCGTCTGAATACATTGTAGTGCAATGCATTCCTGATCATTATAAGTAAAAATGAATGATTATACCTCATG
>JANXYF010000104.1 GCA_025350175.1 Nitrosopumilales archaeon
ATTCCCAGTTCTCAAATTACAAAAACCAAAATCAGCGTTAAATACAATTTTAGAGTAAATTAGACGAATTTCATTACTTAGAAACATCTCTCACACAGCGAGGTAAATTTCAACTCAATGTAACATATTTGCATGAGATAGTAAAGTTAACAATTCACAATAACGATTAGACTGCAAAACGAGTTGTAACTTTGACTTACATACACAGCTTATTTATATAAAAAAACGCTCTTATGATAATGGTGCCTGACCCTAGTCAGAACGACGACAGCCTAGCAGCTGCAGTAAAGGCAATGGAGGACCTGGTAGATGAGGCAGTTCAGGTATATGAGTTAGACAAGGAAAAGGTAAACGTTACAGACGACCTGTACAATTCTTTAAAAATTTTAACTGGCTATCTTGGTTTTACAATAGACTTGCCATCGGAGCTTGTCAGTCTCCCTCCCGATACCAGAGTAATACTTGCACCATCTTTAGATCTTTTCATCGTAAAACCCAATTTCAAATCTGAACAAAAAAGACTTGATCAGTTATCACTTGATGAAATATCAAACGTTCTAAGATACGCCATTCCAAATATAATTAACATGGCAAGAACTGACAGACTCATAAAGAGCAAAAAGATTGCATTCCTAAGAGAAGGAACAAAGAAGCTCAAACGACTCCCAGGCTCAAGTGTAGATGATACAATGATAACAGATAATGTTCACATGGAGAAGAACCAATAAACATGCAAGAAAGATCAGTATTTCGATCTAGCACCATAACTGAGCTACAATCGACACTAAAAAAAGAGATTGAAAAACTGCAAAAAGAGATTGAAGAATACTCCAAAACAATTGGAGAAAAGTTACGCGATGCCCAAACAGAAGACCCAAAAGAGATGGAGGAATTCAAAGCAATACTAGCCGGACCACAGGATCCAAAGAAAAAACAACCAGTAAAGAAAAAAGAATCAAAGCAATGGAAAGAAATGCAGGCACTTACAATTTTTGATGGAATAGGCCTCAAGGGAGAACTTGAGATTTACTTTAAGAGTCTAGAAGCGTTAAATGCAAAACTGGAGAAATTAAAGAAAGTAGCTGAATCCTTAGATTCACTTGTTACTCAAGGATTCAGAAAAGATATTGGAGTAGTGGCATTGCTGGGAAGCGACCTTTCCTTTAGGTTATCATTTCTCAAAGGAGTTGCACCTAAGACAAAGTTTACATATAAGACGATCTTTGATGTTGAGGCGGAAAAACCCATTGTATTATAGATTTAATACTTTAACAGTATTTTTTATGAATAAATCATATATTTTACCCACTAAAAATAGAAAACATGAAACCATGGGATCGTTAAACAGACAGAATCGATCAAAACAATTAGACTTGCCAACAATATATTCAACTGGTCTTAATGGAGGGATCTAGAAAATGAAAAACGAAGAAACACAAATCACAATATTTGACAAAGACACAGACTCGACCTTATCTAGTCATAGACTGACATTAGATAAGCTAAGAGAAGACCTATCAAAATTTGGATTAACTGCAAACCAAGCAAAGGTGTACATCTTTCTTGGCAAGTATGGTTCAAAGACAGCACCGGATGTTTGTAAAGCATTAAAGTTGCCAAGAACTGAAACCTATCACTTGCTAACAACTCTACAAAATAAGGGAATAGTAGCAGCCACTTTCCAGCATCCAATCAGATTCTCCGCTTTGCCATTAGAAAAAGCAGTGTGGGTTCTAGTAAACGCAGAAAAAGAAAGAATAAATTCATTGCAGCAACAAGAAAAGTCAATTACAGAACTATGGAATACCATACCAGAGTTTACAACAACCCCAGAATCTAAGGAAAACAAATTTCAGATGCTGCAGGGAAATAATCAAGTAAACGGCAAGATTAGAGAGATGGTAAACACGGCAGAGTCTGAATTTCTGGCACTTGGTTCTGAGAAAGATTATCTAAAGTTTTATCATGCCGACTTTTTCGAACCATTATCAAAATCAGATGTAGATTACAAGATTCTTGCAACAGCATCAAATAGAGCAACATACATTTTTGATGAAGTGGACAAGAACCAGGTCAGAACAGTCCCAAGTGACCTTAAAGATAATCTATGTTTCTTGCTAAAGGATAGTGGGGAATTGCTCTTCTTCATAAAAAATGCAAGTCAGACCTCTGATGTTACAGCAATATGGACAGACTCTGAATCAATGGTTTATTCCATGAAGATACTCTTTGATTCAATCTGGTCAAAGTCAAAAAATATACATCTATAATTTTTATGGGATCAATCTTGGATGCATCACTTGCATTCCAGAGTCACTTATTCTAATAGGAAGTATCTGTTCACTGTGTTTAATTCCACGCATCTTTAGAACATGAATTGCTCTCTCCATAGTATCTTCACGTCGAATATGATGTAACAGTATAATCCCAGATGTTACATACCAGTCTAGCGGTACTTGGATTTCACTAGTCTCAGAGATCAATAATGAAGTACAGTGTTGGGATTCTAGTGCATTAACCATCCCTTGCAAGCCTTGTCTAACATAAAATTCGTTTGTATACTGCATTGCAAGTACAGACAATGAATCAATTACCAATCTCTTTGCCCCAATTCGTTTTATGCTGCTCAATATCAATTGTGTCAAGTGCATAAATGGTAATGATTCTCCCCTATAGAGAGATTCATCAAGTGCGACAAATCCTTCTTCCATTTTAAACGGTCTTGCATCAATGATGATTATTTTTCCCTGTTCAATCAAATTCTGAATATCCCATCCGTATGACATGAAGTTATTTTTTATAGAGTTTGGACTTTCGGATAAGGTTACAAATATTCCTGATTCATCAAAATCTTTTGCGCCATAGTATAGAAACTGCATGCCCAGAGTAGTCTTACCACTACCAGGCTGACCAGATAGAACAACATTCATTCCTTCTCTTAGTCCACCTGATAATATAGAATCAAGTCCTGGAATTCCAGTCCGCACTTTTTCCGAAAAAGACATAACGAAAAATCCATAAAATATTATTTAAAGACGAGGAACGTTTTCGAAGTAACATTTTATGCATAAATGAGTTTGGCCCAAGCCTAGAGTCACCACAAAGTTACCTTTTTGTAAAGCAGGAATACAGGTAAGCCTATTGACTCGAGTTTTAGGAATAATTGGAGGAGGTCAACTAGGAATGATGCTTACAGAAGCTGCCAAGAAAATGCCTGAACATATTTCAGATGTCATAGTATTAGATCCTACCAAGAATTGCCCTGCTGCAAAAGTAGGTGCAAAACAGATAGTAGCCGATTTTTCCGACAAAAATGCCATAGTAGAACTTTCTTTACAATCAGATATTATAACCTACGAGATTGAATCTGGAAATGCAGATGTATTACAATCAATCAAGAATACCATACCGATAAATCCAGATCCTGAAACGTTAAGGATAATTCAAGATAAATTTCTTCAAAAAAAATTTCTTCAAGAAAATGGAATTCCGGTGACAAACTTTGCATCCGTTACATCAGTATCAGATATAGAAGAAAAAATCACATCTTTTGGATATCCTGCAATGCTCAAGATAAGACGTGATGCATATGATGGAAGAGGAAACTATCTAATAAAAACAAAAGAGCAGATCAAGGAAGCATACAACAAATTTGAAGGAAAACCTATCATGCTTGAAAAAAATGTAAATTTTCAAATGGAAATATCAGTTATAGCGGCAAGAAATACCAAGGGAGAAATTGTGACATATCCACCAGTAGAGAACATCCATGAAGAAAGTATTCTAAAAATTACTATAGCCCCAGCCAGAATAAGCAAAGATATTTCTCAGGAGGCAGAAAGAATTGCCCAAAAAGTGATGGAGAGATTTCATGGTGCCGGAGTTTTTGGAATAGAGATGTTTGTCACAGAAGATGACAGAGTGCTCATAAATGAAATTGCTCCAAGAGTTCATAATTCTGGACATCACACTCTACAATCTAGTGCAACATCACAGTTTGAACAACACATAAGATCAATACTTGGTCTGAAGCTTGGTAGGACAGACCTGTTACATTACACTGTAATGGGCAACATTTTGGGACCAAGTAATATTCAGGGACGATATTTGCCAATAGAAATAGAACAGAGTGAAGGAATTTTCCTTAAAATGTACCTAAAGGACGAAGTTAAACCTAAACGCAAAATGGGCCATTTTAATGTCGTAGATATTCAGGATACCAAAGATATGGATGTGCTAATAAAAAAAACAGAGGAGATTAGAAAAATGATCAAGTTTCAAAATCCATAGAAAAACATCTAGTTGATTATTTCCATCTAGATACTTTCAATAATAAGAGAATCAATTTTATTTTTAATATATCATGAACATGACATTTCGAAATAGAAGAGCATTAGGAATCATAATAACAACTCTAATGATACTGATTATAACTTCAGCTTTAGGGATTGCAGTATTAGCTTACTCGCAAGGAAAATTGGGAACATTCAAGAGTACAGTGGAAACAATTTTTGCTGCTAACATGAACACAGTTCAGGACTTGCTAGTACTTGAAAATATTGTGTATCACTCTTCTACACAACAGTTTAACTTGACATTTACAAATACAGGTTACAGCCCAGTCAATGTTACAACAATTAAGATTATAAGAAATACAACCCCATCTTTTAATGAGATTGCTACGACATCTGGTACTTGGCCAGTCTCCATGATAACTAAGCCAAATTATTTGAGTACAAGTTCTGAGAGAGTAACTGTTCCAGGAGCCATCATCTCGCCCGGGGCAGCTTATACCACAGTAATTCCATATCATTGTTTTTGCGATCCAATTACAGTTACTGCTACAACATCCCATGGAGCAGTCATAACAAAAAATGTTGCTCCAAATGTTGGATGGTATAGCTCTCTTGAACAATATCGTAAGAGAATAACAATAGATTACACCAAAGTAGTTGGAAATCCTAGCGCAATTATTTTAGACAATCAGCAAGACGCAAATGGAACTACATCAGCTAGTAAATTTACACTTTCAAGCTTTACAGTTAATTCTGGAGATAATAGACTACTTTTAGTGACAGTAGTCTCAAACACTGGAACTGTATCTGGCATTACGTATGGAGCAACTTCTTTGATAAAAGATGTTTCAATGGCAAATACCGTTGATAGCGAAATTTGGTATTTGAAAAATCCTTCGTCTGGAAAGGCAGACATTGTTGTGACAATGTCTGGCTCGGCAAGTGTGGTGGTAAGTGCATATTCATATTTTGGAATAGATCAAACTACTCCACTAGGAGCAATTCCATCAAGTTCTGGAGTCTCTGGCAATAGTGCCAGCGAATCCCTCAGTCTAACAACTAGCTATTTCAATAGTACAGTTGTTGATGTAGTTGCAGTTGCTGGAAAAAATACCCTTACCCCAAATGCTGGACAGACAATGCATGCAGCATTAATCGATACATTGGTGTCTGGAGGGAGTAGTTCAAAGTTTATTCCACTTACATCTACAGCCTCCATGGGGTGGTTTTGGACAGGCGCTGCTGCCAATTATGCCGCAACAGCTGTAGAAGTAAGATCAAGTGATTATATCAATTTTCCACTAGTCATCAACATGACGGATACAAGTTTAATGCAATATGCATCAAGTAGTGGAAACGATATAGTATTTACTGCATGTGATGGCGTAACAAAATTAAATTATGAACTTGAGAATTTCACACAATCCACAGGCAATCTGCAAGCTTGGGTACAACTACCCCATCTGTATTCAACTCCAGACAACATAATTTACATGTATTACGGTAATAGTAATGCGCCATATCAACAAAATGTTGGAGGTACTTGGGATTCAACTTATTTTGGAGTATGGCATATGCAACAAAACCCCAGTAATGTCATTGCAATGGATGGCTCTCCTGCAAACGCATCAGGAACAACCAGTCTTGTGGGTGGCCACTATCAATTTCCATTAAACAATTTTCCAGTGCACGCAGGTAAAGATGGACTGCTATTAGTTCAAGTGCAAATGACCAATAATTATCCCAGCAATGTAACATTTAATGGAATAATGCTTACAAATGCAGTTGAATCACCTTCAAATGCCAAGGCCGTAAATACCGGTATATGGTATCTAGTAAACCCTCCTGCAGTGACCGCAAATATAGTAGTTGGTACTGATACAACTTTATCACCACGATCTGTAAACGTTGGAGCATATTCATTTTGGAATGTTGATCAAAGTAGTCCTTTCCCCACTACTAATACTGAGGGTTCAACGGTTTCATCTCCCGTCACACTAAGTATAACAACTAAATACCCAAATAGTTGGGTTATTGATTCGTTTGTAGTAAATATAGCATCAAGTACATTAACAACCAATAACGCAGGACAGATTTTAGGCTATAGCGTCAACCAAGGAGCAATTAGTGCCGGGAGTAGTTATCAAAGTACCACCATACCTGGTTCTATCACAACTGGTTGGAAAAACTGGTCCAATCCTCAAAAGCAAGCAATGGTCCAAGTTGAATTAAAAGCTCCACCAACAATAACTGATAGTACTAACAATCATAATGATTTTAATGCCTCCAACGTTGTATCAACCGGTCAGATCCAAGGTGAGCTTGGATACGGGTTGAACTTTGACGGTGTAAATAACTATCTCTCAAGAGTCAATGGCCTCACAAATCCACCTAATACACAAGGACCTCAAACAGCTTCCATCTGGTTTTGGTATCCTAGTGGTAGTAGAGGCAGTTTCGCACAAGATATTTTTACTCTTGAAACAACTGGGGGCGGCTCCGCAGTTCAGATGGGATATACATCTTCGACTACTTTTGATGTTTGGAAATACGGAAGTACTGTAATGACCACAACATCAGTACCGTCAGCAGCAACTTGGCATAATGCAGTATATACCTATGATGGAAATGGAAACGGGCAAGGCATTACCCATAGGTTATACATAGATGGTATTCTCAAAACAACATCGACTACAAGTCCGCAGTCTGGAACTCCAGGCCAATTGTTCGTAGGGTCGAATAATTGCCATAACTGTGAACTTGTAAACAGTCGTCTTGATGAGTTTGAATATTCAACTATGGTAAGATCTGCCAGTTGGATTGCAACCCAATACAACAACCAAGCTTCACCTTCAACCTTTGTGAGTGTAGGTGCTCAGGAATCATCATTAACTCCCAGAAACTCAAACTAAAATAATTGACATTGTTTCTGCAACTACAACGTAGAGTTTCACCATTTCCATGTTTGGTAGATCACGTTTTTATCGGCGGAGATGCATTTTATGATATATAGCGTATGACATCACATGATACACTTGTAGGGGTAGGAAGATAGTAAAATGGAGAACAATAATGAAAAGACTCCTGAGCAGATATTTGGTGAAAAAGTTTCATCCTCAGATAAAAAATCAAAACCAACTAAATCATCTTGGATAAAAAAACCAGATAATCAGAAAGATGATTCAAAAGAAGTTAAGGAGTATTTTCAAGATATACTAACACGTACATCAAAAGAAAAACTTGAAAACAAGGAGATTCGCTTTGAATTACCAAGCCTCAATAATCTTACTGGATTAAGTCAAGATACAAAAAAAGTAGAACTTGAAAATCCATTCAAAGAAATCAAGCCAATATCAAAAAATCTTCAGCCCACTTTAAGTGAAACAGTACGATATCAGCAGACGATTAGCTCACTAAAGGCAGAGCTTGCAGAATACAAGCTTAAGATGGAATTAGTGCGACCGGAGATTGAACAGTATAATCAAACTATCAATTCTCTAAAGTCAGAGATTGTTCAATACACTCAAGATACACCAAATGTTACATCAAGTGAAAAAACCCAATATCAGCAGA
>JANXYF010000118.1 GCA_025350175.1 Nitrosopumilales archaeon
AACGACGGCCAAGAGAATACTGATTTCCAAGAGACAAGCAAGACAACAACCGATAGAACTCTATCAATTCCATTTACGGATGGAACTCAGGAAATAGAGATAATCGGTACACAGATAATTCCAGAGTTTGGACCAATCGCATCTCTAGTACTTGCAATTGCAATTGTATCAATAATTGCAGTTTCAGCAAAGACTGGACTAAGATTAATGCCAAAATACTAGGACGCTCTACTTTTTCATTTTTTATTATTAATATAGTAAAGGAAATATACAACTAAAAGGCAAGTCCGATATGCGTTATTTACCAATTTTAATCACATTATTTTTCCTAAGCTCTGCACTATCAATTCCCATTTTGGCACAAACACAATCTCCTGCCACTGCGGCGTCAATTACAACAAGTACTGATAAATCATCATACACATTAGGCGATACAATTGTAATCTCAGGTCAGGTACATGCAATAGTTCCTGGAAATCAACTAACCATAGAGATTCTTGATCCAAACAACAGTCTTGTCAATGTAGCACAGATTGACGTTTCACAGGATGGTAAGTATACTGATTCCATCTCAGCTGTGGGGACATTATGGAAAGCAAATGGAGTATACACAGTCAAGGTCCTATATGCTTCCAATGTAACACAACAGACCAGGTTTACATTCCAAAGTACGCCCACCATCACAAGCAATGTATTTCAACTCAAAGATCCTAACAGTCAACAGACCTTCAACGTAAATTACACCATAAGTGGTGGCACCTTGAAAACCATGACAATAGACGCCCGGAGCTTGTCTGTAATTGCATCAGTAAACTCCACTAGTGATGGAACCATTACACTACAATTACCAAGAGTCTTGATTGACGCAAAGACAAATTCAGGTCAAGATGACGCGTTCATAATACTTATAGACGGTGCCGAAGTCAAACCACAAAGTGAATCTTCAGATAATACTTTCAGAAATATAACTGTCCAGTTCTTGAAAGGAGATCAGGATATAGAAATAATCGGTACACAGATAGTTCCAGAGTTTGGACCAATCGCAGCTCTAGTACTTGCAATTGCAATTGTATCAATAATTGCAGTTTCAGCAAAGACTGGACTAAGATTAATGCCAAAATACTAGAACTAGAAGTCAAATTTTCTTTTATCAATACATAAATACTCAAGATCCTTGATTATTTGCTAGTAGGCATGAGAAGATCAAGCATTTTGATTACAGTTTTAGTAATAACAATAGCTTTTGCCATACCAGTTATCACTCCTGTTTTTGCAGATCAGGGAGGTCCAACTAATCCAAATGCAAATGAAACAACAGCATACAAGCTCTTACAACAAGAAGCTAATCAGAGTGGGACTGGAGTAATTAAAACTACGATAGCACCTTTGCGCATCCAGACAGATTTACCAACATATAATCAGGGAGACAAAATTGTAATGTCAGGCCAAGTGAGAGATGTACAGAATGCAACAGCTATAACCCTCAGAGTTTTCAATCCATTAAAGAATCTAGTCAAAGTAGATCAGTTCTCACCTGGTCCAGATGGTACTTTTACCAAAACATTCCTAGCAACTGGACCACTTTGGAGAAGTGCAGGTAATTACACCATAGTAGTACAGTATGGACGTTACACAAATGATAGTGCCACATTCCATTTCAATGGCGGAACGGGTTCATCCACAGTGACACAGTCAATCAATGGAACATATGCATTACAATCAGGAAGTCAGATTTACAATATTCCATATATCATCAAAGGAGCTACTGTTACTAACATGAATATTTTTGCATCCACATACACACTTGAAATTACATTAAGTCCAGCCACAGCACCTGGTTCCATAACAGTCAATCTACCACGTCAAATGATAGATGCAAAGATACCACCTCCACCAAATCCTGACGCAAACTTGACAGGAGCAAAAGTAAATCCAGCTACATTGGAAGATGACAAATACATAGTTACAGTAGGTGGCAAGGCAGTTACATTTAGTGAGACCAAGAATCAAAATGTCAGAATACTTAGCATTCCATTCAATACTGGAGATACCAAGGTTGACATTGTAGGAACAGTAATAGTTCCAGAGTTTGGAC
>JANXYF010000155.1 GCA_025350175.1 Nitrosopumilales archaeon
AAAGAAAAAGTAGAATGGTACGTTAAATCTTCTTGCGTCTATATCTGTTCTTGATGAATCTTTCATAATATTCCCCATGTGACAATGCTTTCATCAAATTGTCATAGATTTTTTTTGATACTCCAAAATATTGATAAGTTCCGCCTTGTTGAAACTCGATTTCCAGTATTTGTGTGGGTTCATCATACCCAATAGATCTTAGATTGCTGGACTTGGCTCGTATTCTTTCCATATCTAGTCTTTATGTTGGTGTTTTCCAAGTCTACAAATTGAACAGATGTATTTTCCATCCTTGTCTGCTGTAAAAAGTTGAGAAGTACAATGACATTCGGCGCATTGGCATTTTTCAGTCATTGCATATGTGATACATTGACTAGTACAAAATAGTTGTTCGAAAATGTCGGAATTTCCGTAAAAATACCATGTTATTGAATAAGCGGCGTAATGTCAAGGCGGATTATTATCTAATGATTTTTGATAATTAAGGAAATGATTGCAGTAAACTGGATTTGATCATTCCTAAAGAGAACGTAGACAACGAGTAAAAATGGTTTGCCCCCGATTTGTTCGTGGAAATGTGCCACATGTCGTAAAACTTTATCCTCCTCAAAATAATCAAAATCTCCAGCACCCTTGTAATCCGACAAGAGTTCTAGTGTGAGTATTTTTTCACGACTAGGTTTTTGGGATATATCATATGTTATAACATAGACAGCAATGGTCTTATTGATTCATGGATCATATCAGTATCCCTCAAACACATTTTTCGTAAAATACTTCAGTCCTTTTTATTATTTTTTCCTTTTCTAAGATCTCTCTTATTATCCAATTGTCTAATTCCAAGACCTACGAAAAACACTATCCATCCAACTACAGAAATATACCCAAGGATTGATTTAATCAAATTAAGACTATCAGAATTAACGCCTGACAAATTAGATGAATATGAGGAAAATGTCCAGTTCATAATTTGTGCAGAAATGCCTACAAACATGATAATTGTTCCACGTTTCATACAGTTATAGATCTCACAGATCCCTTAAAAGATTCCCTCAACAATTTACTCGTTCTGCTGGTTTTGGCATGACACATTTTTTGTCAGGTATCATTCCATTCTTATCCTATTTACTATTTTTATCAACAGCGAGTAAAAATAAAATGCCAAAATGTGATTGTGGTTCTTGTGGTCATGAAACTACTGAAGAGTATTTTGGCAAAGAATGCAAGCGATGCATGCCAGACCATTTGGGCTCATTTGGAAAAAATAGATAATTAATAAAATCTCATTTAAGATTCTGGAAAGCTGGGCTTTCTTTTAAAAATTCTTGCGATGCTTCTATGCATAATATGATTTTATTTTTTTCTATAGCTATTAAGATAGTTTCAAAGACTGCCTGATATTTTGCAATTAGTTTTCCATCATGTGCCGTAACATACTCACGCGGGATTAATAACCCATCATCGATTAAAGATTTTACTTTTCTATATCCAGAAGTACGTGGAATTTTACTGATTTCAAGAATATCTGAAATTATCTTTGGTTCGCCTATTACTGTATTTATGATATTTTTCTTGTCTTCATCTCCTACTGATTTTAGAATTAATTCGATCAGACTTGAATTCTCTATTGCGATCCATTTCTTTTCTAAATCCACTATGTTGACCAGAATTAAAATTGAAAAATCATGTATTTAAGTAATGATCGAAATCCCTGCTGATAATGAGCGGATTTTCATGATATATGCTAGAAGTGAATCAATTCTGTTATCCCATAAAGTGATTATGGAACATTTTGAAAACACGTTCTCAGATCTTGATAAATATTTCAAACGTTTCAAGAATGAATTTGATACATACTCTGTAACAAAGAAAACGAAGGAAAATCGTTATGACGAGTTATAACCAACTGTGTACGAAATGATATGATTCACGATTCCTTAACTATCGTTTTGTCAAATTAAAGGTGGATTATTAAATAACATTGATGACTATCTTTTGTGAAATCATATTTCGTAACTGGTACTGATACGGGAGTTGGTAAAACAACAATTACTGCTGCGTTGGCGGCATGCATTAAGAAACTTGGAGTAGATGTAGGTGTTATGAAGCCAATAGCAACAGGAATCCCACAAAAAAGTGGTTTCAAGTCATCTGACGCATCTGTTTTATCGCAAGCTTGTGGGGTGGATGACTCTGAAGATCTTGTAAATCCAGTCTTTATGCCCTTGCCTGCTTCTCCATATGATGTTAGCAAAATACTTGATCTTAAATTTGACAGAGAAATAATTTTTGAAAAATTTGAGAAATTAAAAAATAAACATGAAATGTTGCTTGTAGAAGGAATAGGCGGAGTAATGACTCCAATATCTAGAGATTATTTTGTAGCTGATATGATAAAAGGTATGGGCCTTGAAACAATCATTGTTACTAGATCCACATTGGGCACACTAAATCATACCATGATGACAGTCAAGACTTG
>JANXYF010000212.1 GCA_025350175.1 Nitrosopumilales archaeon
GTTTGTAATTTTAAACAAGACACCGGGTTTGTTTTCTACTAGAACAGAAATTATTGACCACATATTATCTCACTAAGATGGTAGTATCATGTCCTTAAGAGATGTTCCAGGTGCCACAAATGGTAAGACGTCTTCTTGTGGATCGATTGGTATGTCTATGACAGTTGTAACGTTACTCTTCAAAGCTGTCTGGACTGCTTTTCCAATTTCGTCAATTGTTGTAGCTCGTATTCCTTGTGCACCATATGCTTCTGCTACTTTGACATAATCTGGGCAATTCTTAAGGTCAACTCCTATCATTCTTCTGTCATAAAATGTTCTCTGCCATTGAGCTACCATGCCGAGTGTGAAATTGTTTAGTAAGAATACAATAACAGGCAAGTCTTCTAACACTGAAACTGCAAGTGAATTTTCTGTCATGTTAAAACTTCCTTCTCCTGCAATGTCTAAAACTGGAACATCTGGTCTTGCAGCTTTTGCACCTATTGCTGCTGGGAATCCCCACCCCATTGTTCCAAGACCTGTAGAGCTAAAGAATGTCCCAGGGTGTATGACATCGAAGAATAATGATGCCCACATCTGATGTTGGCCTACTTCGGTAGTAACAATTGACTGTACCGGAAGAACTTCTCTTAATTTTTTGAGAACTTTGGAAGCTGCTAATGGATGTGGATGAATCTTGAGATTTTCTCTATAGTAATCTTTAGTTTCTTTTACTCTTTTGGACCATGCACTTTCTCCGTTTCGCTTGATGGCCTTTTGAATTAACATTTTTACCATGATTCTAAGTGATGTCTTTACATCTCCAACTACTGCTACGTTTGTTGTCTGGTTCTTTCCTATCTCTGCAGGATCTACATCCATGTGTATTATCTTCAAATTCTTCTCAAACTCTTCAAATGTACCAACTGACCTGTCTGAAAATCTAGAACCACATGCTAATACACAGTCAGCTTCAGTCATCATCTTGTTTGCTTCTGCATGCCCATGCATTCCAATTGGTCCAAGTGAAAGTGGATGATTTTCTGGAAATGAGCCTTTTCCTTTGAAAGTTGTTACAACTGGTATCATGAGTAATTCTGCAATTGATTGAAGTTCTGCAAATGCACTTGAAATTATTACTCCTCCTCCTGCAAGAATGATTGGTCTTTCTGCAGATAGTAACATCTCTGTTGCCCTTTCAATTTCTTTTATGTCTGGGTCTACCCATGGGTGATATCCTCTAATTTTAACCTCGGAAGGAAAGTGAATCTCTGCTTCATTTTGTTGCACATCTTTTGGAATGTCTATTAAAACAGGACCTGGTCTTCCAGTTGAAGCAATATAAAATGCCTTCTTTACTACTTCAGGAATTTCTCCCGGAGTCATTGGTTGGAATGCATATTTTACAATAGGATTTGTAATTCCAATGATATCACTTTCTTGAAATGCATCACGTCCAATCATTTTTGAAGGAACTTGGCCTGTGATTGCAACCATTGGAGATGAATCTGCCTGAGCTGTTGCAATTCCGGTTACAATATTTGTTGCACCTGGACCTGATGTTGCAAAACAAACTCCTGGCCTTCTACTTACTCTGCCGTACCCATCTGCCATATGCGAAGCAGATTGTTCATGTCTTGCCAAGACGTGTCGTATGTTACTTTTGTAAAGTTCGTCGTATATTGGTAAGTTTGCACCTCCCGGTAGTCCGAAGGCAATATCGACACCTTCTTTTTCCAAAGCGATCATCAAAGACCTTGCACCTGAAATTTTTTCCATAATTTTCTATCTCCGAAAATTGCTGTATCTTACAGCATAATCTCAACTAGCAACAAAATACTTGAAATGCTTGTCGAGTCTACTTTTTTCATACTTATCTAATGATTTTCCCTCTAAAATTATTAATAAGCATTTTGTCTAAAAGTCTTAATATATTGCTGATCGGCTAGGCACGTTTAGGCACGATTACGGAGTTATGGTGAAAAATCCCACCACCTTGGATTAATCTAGTTATTAGAAGTCGCAGTTTTATACTATATGTAATTAAACCTAGGAAAAATCAGATTAAACGCTAGATTTTTGCGAAATGTTTCATAACAGGCACGAAATGAAATCCTTATGAAACATTTTCAGATTCTGAATTTTTTATTTTGTTATGAACACTGATGTTCCGACTTGTGTCCATCCATCTGTGGATGAATAATCATCTTTGAACAATATCTGTGAAGGGTTTGATGTATTGTAGATTATCGTATTATCCAATTCTGCTGTGAGAATTCTTGCTGATCCAGCTAGTTTACTGTCTGCATGTTGAACAAAATTAAGATTAGAATATTCATTTGCTAAAATATTTGATATTATGGGCGAGTTTTGAACCGGTATTTTTCTTGCCGGATCCGAGAAAACGCTCAGAATTAATTGTGTTGGAGTTCTCTCAAGTTTTACATAATATTGTGTGTCTACGTTAATCGGTATTGCATGATCAGAATATCCATTGATGTCTTGGAGCACTAGTTGGTCTAGGTCTTTTCCATGCAATATGAATATCACTTCGGGTTGTGATGGACTCGTAGGGTCGTCTGAAGTCGCAGTGAGAGCAAGTATGTAATGATTCGGAATGGTTGATGATGTAAATTTGTATTCAAACTCTGCTGTCCAATAATCATTTGGAAGTGTTGATAATAGTTTTTTATAAATCCTATTTTCAATCTCTCCTCCACCCCCTATTGAATTACAAAACTCAACAACTCCTGTAGAATTTGGACATGGTGTAATAGGAGGTAGTGTTACTTGCTGGTGGGTTGATTCGATTGAGTTGACTTGTTGTTCTAATGAACTTATCCTGCTATTTAGAGAATTAATCTGTTCATTTTGACTTGTATGATCTGCTTGAAGTTGAACTAAGGTTTGTTTGTTCAAGTCAAGTTCATTGCTAAGATCTTTGATTGTTTGGGATTGTCCAGTCATGTTGTTGTTCAAATGTAATATTTCTGACTGAAAACTCAGATTATCTGCAAAAAGTAATCCTATACTAACTAGTGAGACAGCAACTGCAATTATTGCTATTACTACTGATGTGTTCAAGCATATGTTCTTCATATATTATGACAAATAAGTTAATCTAGTATTTTCATAATACATACAAATTTCATTCATATTTGACCCAAGATCACAAATTCATGATGTTGTGCCATACTATGGATATGGAATGTATTTGATACCAATTCCACTCATGCTGTCAATTTTGTAATCATAACTCATAGCAGGACAGTTGATAGTTTGAGATTTTTCCCATGGAAAGTCATTTAGAGTAAAG
>JANXYF010000215.1 GCA_025350175.1 Nitrosopumilales archaeon
AAAAGAAATTTAATTTAAACGAAGAACAGGCAATCCAACTGGTAAATGAGGCATTTTTGTATCTAAAGTTAAAAGGTTCAGACTCCATGGATCCCCTGCAAAATGGTGATCAGTTTGGCGCAGGCTTTAGCTAGTAAAATCAGGTACAAAATAAGTGTAATACCGTAAAGAAGAGAATTTTATCAACTAAACTTTAATCTAGTTTTTGCAGAGATTGCCACTATTGATATTATTGCAGCCATTAGGACTATAAACGACAATCCACCAAATTCTGGAACTACTTGTGTTCCAATAACTTCTATTTGTTTAGTATCTAAAGGAAATGACACAGTGATGGTTCTATTAGCATTGTTTTTGCTTTCAGTAAAATCAGTGTCTGCCCCATCTACTAGAACAAAGAATTGATCATCACCTGTACTTGCTTTTGCATCAATAAGAGATCGTGGCATGGTCATGGTCAAGTTTCCATCGCTAGATGACTTGAGAGATACGATAAGAGACGTATCCTGTGGGCTAATTGATACATCATCCACTGTTGCGCCGGTTACACTATAATTTACAGTGTATGATTGACCGTTTTGTGCATCTTTGACAGCAAATTGCTGTGGCTCTTGTGCAAATACTGGCGCTGCCCCCACTGAGAATAGTATAGCAATCAGAAGTGCGTATGAAGCCCAATGCATGTGTTCTTTTTTTTAATGTCGTATTTGACTTTTACTAGTAAGTATTCTACAGACTAGAAAATTGGAAATAGGGGCATCCTAGCAAAATATCAGGTAAGTCGCTTTTGTCAAGACATAAAATTATTCTCTTATGGGCACTGCTCGGCATAGGAATGTTATCTTTCATATCATTTCATGAAAGTTATGAAATGACAGATTATCAAGATAATCAATCAAAGAGTAAGATCACCGTTAGTTATGCCGACGATACATCAAGCACTCACACAATTCTTGTAAATAGTAACCAAAAATATACAATTTCCCAAGAACATTCTTGGGCAAATAATAATTTCACTAGATTCAACCTACAAGCATATTCTATCGATAATAATCCAGTTGTTCCCATCCAAAGAGCATCGGATGGTAATTTCACATTAGATGTCCCAACAGATTCTAATCACTCCATAGTTTTTCTGGCAAAACCTCAATTCAAAATTACTTCATCTGAGACAACCAAGATAAATTTCTCCCCTCCATCTCCCACAAATGATAACTGGTTTGATTCAGATTCAGATATACAAATTATTGCACCATATGTACTACAATCAAATCAAGAAGATACACGGCAACAGCTTAACGGATGGTCATTAGATAGTCCAGATATTAATATCATTTCAAGACAAGAATCAGGGACTTTCAAGTCTCACACTATTCACATGTCAAGTACGCACAAAATTGATCTAGAATACACTACACAGTACTATATCAAAGTGATTTCAAATTTTGGACGAGCTCTTGGAACAGACTGGTATGATTCTGGAACTATTGCATATGTATCAGTAATGCCCACCGATGACATTCTTGTTAAACATGTCTTCACAGGATGGCAAGGTCAAGTCATAGGAAGCGAAAATCAAGAATCAGTGGGAGTACTAGTAGATTCACCAAAGACCCTTGTAGCCAATTGGGTTGCAGATTATACCAATGTTAGTACAATTGGAATTGCAATAATAGCAGTTGTAGTTTTGGCATTAATTTACCAAAAAAGGAGAGCCCCCTCAAAGGCATAATTGTTTAAAATTCGAGCAAGAACTTAAAACTACCAGATTCAATTACATTCATGTTGCTACAAAGTCAGGACCCAGTAGCTTTACGAGAAGAAATTCAAAAGATCATGGTTACTAATGGTTTTAAAAGAGAATGCTTCACCAAGATTTTAGATTATACAATAGATCTCTTCGAGTCAAAGGGCCTAGGTATCGATTATTATGGCTATCACAATATCATTCATGAATTAGAAGTGACCTATGTCACTTTACTTGCAGCTCAATGGGAAAGCATGCACGGCATCCTAAAGCCAGAAGATTTTCCATACCTTTTTGTTGCATCTCTCTTTCATGATTATGATCCTGAGAAAAAAGTAGACAAGCCACACGAGTTAGACGCCGTCAAATTTGTCATGACAGATGAAAAACTCAATTCATTACTAAAAGATGCAAATATTGATAAAAATTTGATTGCAGCATTAATTCACAGAACCACATATCCTTGGAATGGAGAGATCAAAGAGAGCACAGAAAAGAAAATTGAAGATTGTCTTAATCAGATACAAGTTGCAAGAGAAGATGAAAACAAGAAAGAACATTACAAGAATATGGGATGGTTTCTTTCAGTTACAGACAGAATTGCAGGATATACTCTTGGTGATTTTCCAAAAGCGTTAGAGATGGCACAAAAAAATGCTCACGCATTGGCTTGGCACCCATACTATATTGTTAGAAGATCAGTGGCATATTTTGAAGATCTTCTCAATAATGATGCTGAGATGTATCAAAGGGTGTTACGTGCACTTCCAAGAGATATGAGAAAAAACTTTACGGATAATGTTTTGTCTTTCATGAAATTGCGAGAACAGGAAATCCAGATTGAAGGATCACTTGTTTATGATAACGCAAAATTTTTTGCAGTAATTGAGCCCATGTCAAGACGTCAGGATCCAGAGTTCGTAAATACATTATCTGAAATTTATCATCAATTACCAAAACCACTCCAATTCAAAAACAATGAATTTACGGAATCAGTTATGGCCAAAGATACAATACTCAATACATTGAGACTGGGAAGTGATAATGGTCCTGTAATAGGTTTCACAAAGGGAGGACCTCTTGAGACATACAAATTACGTTCTGAAATAAATGATGTAAACTATGGATTAAACAATACCGCTTTCATGGAACCACTTGCAATAAGGATGGGATATTGGGGACAAAGCGGTGGAAGAGAAATGAGGCTGCTGTTTAACATGCAAGCCCAAGCAAAAGGTTTCAAATATCTTACAAGTTTTGCGTTACGCGATGTAATATCAAGTCGAATTAAGAGAAGAGAACAGATTGAATTTGTAAAACAATTCGATCCAGAACGCTGGGATTACTATCGTGCAGCATTATCATAGATAGAATCCCATTATTGAGAATTATTTGGAATTTTTCTGGATCTGATGAAGTTTACCAGATGTATAAGACCGATAAATGGCCAGGATATAGAAAGTATCAAAAATGCAATCCAAACTACTTGACCATAATTAAGATAATTTGCTGCCAAGTTCAGTGGAAATGCGTACTGAATAACACTATTTGGAATGAAACCAGATAGAATTGGCATAACATAGGATTGCAAGGCATTCCAGCCTACAAAGACTGTAATAAAAAATAAGATTGTTTTCCTTCCAACATATTTTTCAAATCCTTTTCTTTTAACTCCAGTCATTTTTTCATGAATTTCCCTTATTTCATCATGTAATTTCATTATAACAGATTCTACATTTTTCTGATAAGATTGCGGATCTTGTGGACCGGCATAGAGAGGTATCAGGATTTGCAGATATTTCTTATCGGAATCTGGCAGTGGTCTTCCTTTTTGTAAAAGATCAAGAATATATTCCAGCCTTCCTTGATCACCTTTTCCAAGAATTAGAATTTGTTGGATTGCGCCTATTAGATCTTCTGACAACATTTGATTCAGAATTTGCCCAGATAAAAGCGATTAACTATTAGCAAGATAAGGGATTACAGATTTTAGCCACATCTAATCTCTCAGAATCAATTTAGTCCAATTTTACAGGACAAGTCTCAATACAAACTATAATCAAGCATGAAATAGAAATCAAGTTGTAGAAGAAATTCTACTAATTTACTTTAGAGTGATTACAGCATTTGGCGGTAGTGCTGGATGTACTACTGTAATGTGTACTATAGCGCCATCTTTTCCAAAGTAATTCTTAACGATATTTGTGAATACTAGATCCTTGGTTTGGCCAAGAGCAACATCAGGTGCAGTGAATGTTGGCATTGCAGTGTTTGCAGATAGCAATTGCACTGGCTCTCCAGCAATTTGTGTCCATGAGAACATCAAGTGCCCACCTGTACTCTTTGTACCATCTAGTGTGACTTGATCACCTGTATTAACTACTTGGTATGGACCTGCATCAGCTACTGGTGGTGCACCTGGTTCAGGATAAGCAGCATAAACATATTGTTCACAATTTCCTACAATTGTACCACTTTCACTAAGGGATAACTGGAAAGCAAATACACTACCACCAGAACCAGTTGGAAGGCTTACTGTTGGTGAAGAATCAGTTGTAGAGGATATCTGAATTGGTATACCGGAGATTTGAGTCCACTCGTATGAAAGTGGAGCATTAGATGGATTATCTACTGCTTCTACTAGTGATGCAGATCCACCTTCATGTGATCTAATTATAGATCCACAACTTAATGTTGCAATCTTGTAAGCAGATGCGCTAATAACATGTACAAGTACAGAATCAGAGCCAGTACCGCCGTGACCATCATTAGCAGTAATTGTAAAGTGTAAAGTGGCATTATTATCGGAACCGATTGATGGTGCTGTAAACATTGTAGTTAGATCGGTGGGATTTGACAAAGTGACAGATGAACCTGAATCTTGAGTCCAAGCATAAGTCATAGCATCTCCATCTGGATCAGTAGCAGTTGCCATAAGAGTAATAGGATTTCCTTCCAGCACGGTTAGCTCGTGGTCAGTTGTTACTACTGGAGGATGATTAAGATGCACAACATGAAGTGTAAATGATGTAATGCTAGTAAGTCCTTGAGGATTAACTACTGTCAGTGCAAAGCTAAGGTCCTTTGTTTGATCAACTGCAACAGCAGGGGTTGTGAAAGTGATATCAACATCAGAGTCAGATGGAAAACTTACTGGTTCGCCAGACATTTGTTGCCACTTGTATGAGATATTTTGATTGTGTGGATCAGATGATTGTTCACCCGATAGTGTGACAACAGTTTGCTCATTTACGGTAGCAACATTAGTTGCTGTGGTTACTGCGCCTGATGCACCATATGCAGAAACTGAAGATAATGCCAGGGAGAATATAGTAATCGCTAAAACTGCAAAAATTGCTTTTGAATTCAACTTGTGTGTTCTAATTTTCCGAATATTAAAAACCTTTCTCTTAAATGATTTGTTAGCTAGGATCGCTAAAAAAGTTGGCAAGAGATTTTATCTAAAAATCGTTTTTTTGAGCTTGAAATGATCCTTTTTCAGATAAAAAACATACAAAATGATTTTTCAGATCTTTTCCAGTGAGATTTTATTGTCATATTGAGTAGTTTTTTGGGGTTGGTCCATGGTACCAAAATTCCTTTCTCTCCACCCTTTGCTTTCTTAGATGAAATATGCTCTTTCCAGTCAAGAATTGGATTACATTGCTAAAACAAACTCTTCATCACTAATGGAGTCATCCGCCCACAACCAGCATCATTTTTTACCCACGATGGAATCTGGCTTGATTTTTCCATAGCGTTCGTAGAGGCGGGCACCTGCATGATACCATTCTGAATTAGATATTGAATTCCTTTTACATACTCGACATCTCCTATCTGACCTTCTTTCCAATATTTTGCATTAGACTTGATCCAAGATGGAATTGTAGCATCAGCATTTGCATAATGCATGACAAACCCAATGGCAAGCAACACAACAATGATTGCATATTTGCTATTCATTATGTCAATTTGGCGTTAATTAGATATAAACTAGTGACAACTATCATCCATAGTGCCTAATTATTCTCAACTCCTCCATAAGTTACATGACATTGTAGAGGATCTTCGCATAGATCATGGTTTCCAGAAATACAATTCTTACACTTGAAATTACAATTCATCATTTGAACTTATTTTCAGAAACAGATGATTTAATTCAATAGTTAGAAAGATACATTTTTCGCAAAGTCTTTAGTAATTTCCCATAAGGGTGGAATCACATTCAACAAAGGTTAACACGCGAATGATTTGAAATTGAAAATAAAAAACGGCAATAGACGTTTACTTGTTCCACATCTTTTGCCAAGTTTCAGCAAATTTATTCATCATATCGCCATAGGTTTTTACTTGCTCCATGCCAGATTGACTGAATACTTTTTGCCAATTATCACCAAATTGTTTGAATGTTTTAATTCCCGCTTCACTCATGGATTTTTGCCAATTCTCAGTAAATTGATTCAAGGTTTTCTCACTAGAATCTTTTACTGCTTTTGCCATGACATCATTGTACTTTGATTGAACACTTTTTGCTGCAGTTTGAAGAGTTTCAAAGGCATCCATCCACGCCTTGAGCGATTTATTATATTCAATCCACAATTTGTCCCAATCTTTAGGTGGAGATTCTTTTGACATGAGGATGTATTGTCGTGTTCCTTGATAAGACTATTGATCATTATCATAATGTATTTCCAAGTTTAAACCAGAGTTGAGTTTACCACAATAGATAAAATCAATTCAAGCATAGAACAAGTATTGAATATTTCAAGTTCAGCCTTTGAGAATGAAGGCATCATTCCATTAGAGTTTACCTGTGATGGTCAAGATCTTTCGCCCCCTCTAAGTATAACAAATGTGCCAAAAAATGCAAAGACCCTATCAATTATAATGGATGACCCAGATGCCCCTATGGGGACTTTTACACATTGGATTGTTTGGAACATTTCCCCTAACAAGACGCAGTTTACAAGGGGCGAAAAGTTGGATTTTGCTCAAGGACGTACTAGTTTTGGAACATCAGAATATGGAGGACCATGTCCCCCATCTGGCACTCATAGATATTTTTTTAAAATTTATGCGTTAGATACAAAACTAGATCTAAAACAGGGATCAGGTGTAAAGGAATTACAAAGTGCAATGTCAGGACACATAGTTGCAGAATCTGTACTGATGGGAAAATATTCTAGAAGATAAATTTCAAAAAGATTATTTTTTCTGAAGATTTTTTTCTTTTTTAAAATCAGATATTCCAAGTAATATTCCAACAATGAATGCAATTATGCCAATTGCTACCATGCCCATAGACATTTGAACTACATTACATCGTATTCCATATGACGTGTCACAGTTTTTACCCAAGAAAGGATCTGCACCCATAATCACATTAATTTTGACAGGTTGACTACCAGTATCAGAAACTTTAATTGCGTATAATCCTCCCTGATCATTCTTCTGTATTATATGATACAAAAATCCATCTTTACTTTCTTTTTCAAATATCATACCATTGGGTTCCATTCCCTCCAATTTCACAGAGCCAGAAGATGGAGCGGTATGTATTATTATGACATTATGTTCCTGGAGTTGATCCGAGCGAATTGTAAAATTAGTAAATTGATTTGGCAGAATTTCTTTATTTTCCATCAAGGTAGATTTAGTTCTAAGAATAGACTCTACGGATTGATACGACCAGTCAAAAAGATTAGCCCCTATCATTACTACAATCAAACCAATTGATGCAATTATGGGGCCCCTAGCTAGGAACAGTTTTGTCAAGCATATGCAATCTTCAAAGTGCCTAATAAGAAACTTGCAACAATTTACTCTGAGCATTTTCCAGCTTCAGGGAGATTAAAATACAATTATTTTACAATTATACAAAGGGGTTTTCTCATACAAAGCAAAGTGATAACAGATGAGATTTTTTCATTATGATGAAGTATCTTCCATTTGATTATCCTTTTTAGGGATTCTGAAGATCTTGCTTCAATTTTAGCTAGTATGTCATATTCACCATTAACTTCCAATACCTCCACTATACCCTCAATTGAGCGGAGTTGCTCTATGACATCTTTAAGATAGTCAGGCTTGCATTTTATCATAACATGTGCCGTTGCTAAATCATGAGAAGATCGAGTATCAAATTCTTCATGCATAAAATCACTTGAAAATTTTCGTATCTAAGAATTGTCTATATGTTGTATATACAATCAATGATTTCAAAATAACTTTATTGTATGCATGTAAAATTATGAAAACTATGTAACTATAACGAATTAATTCATAGGTAACTTATAGGTTAATGTTTATGACAGCCTATTTACATTAGTCAAGGATATAATTTGAAAAAAGTTCTCATAATTACAATTATTGTCATTTGTATCATGATTCCTCAAAATATATTTTCAACAACATCATCTCCAAGTCAAACAATATCCACTCTCTCTGGAAGTGATTCTTCATCACCAATTCATTTTAACAAAAAAGTATTCAGCTGGACTGATCGTGTGTATATTACAATTTATGCGCCAGATTTCAACTCTGATCCTAACATAATTGATGAAATTGGAGTTACAACAGATGATAAAATTACAGTCGCTACAAACGGCCATAGCATACCATATCACTTGGTTGAAACGGGTTCCAATACTGGAATATTTACCGGATATGTGACACTTACGGGAGACCCAACACTGAAAGGTTCAACAGGAGTAGACGGTCAAGGAACAAACCCTACAGGGATTGAATCAACGTGTAACCCAACATGTGGTCCAACAGATGGATTTCTTCCAAGTGAGGGAGATGATGGAATTACAGTCTCGTTTGAATACAACCGTAACCAAGTTGTCACGGGTTCGGCACCCATTCATTGGAATACCGGTAAGGTTGAATGGCTCCAATCAAGCTATTCTGTAAACGGTCAAGGAGTAGTGCAAATAACCGACCCTGACATGAGTCTCAATCCAGATACAATTAACAAGTTTGACACAAATGTTTGGTCGGATTCGGATTCAGGAGGCATCAAGTTGACAATGACTGAAACTGGTCCAAGTACTGGAATCTTTCAGGGAACAGTATACCTTACTACGGATTTGAGATCATCTGGAAACAGATTACATGTGACATCGGGAGACACTGTAACTGCAGAATACACAGATACAACTCTGCCACTTCCACATTCTCCGTCTGACCAAGTGCGTCTTACTACAATAACAATTGTAGGCACACCTCTTCCACCACTTGAACAGGCACCTGTAGATAATGCAAGAATTCTAGATTCTACAGGAAAATCGTTGGACAAGGTAAGTGTGAATCAACAGTTCCAGATTGTTTCAGATGTGACGAATCAAGAAAATAGAGAACAGCCATTTGCATATTTGGTACAAATACAAGACAGTAATGGAATAACGGTATCCTTGACATGGATAACAGGCTCCATGGTGCCAAAACAGACTCTAAATCTAGGCCAATCATGGGTACCAACTACTGCTGGAACATATACCGCACAAATCTTTGTTTGGGAAAGCATCACCAATCCAAATGCATTATCTCCTCCACTGTCACTACAAATTCAAGTAACATAGATAAAATCCCGTAGAGTTTTCGATGTTAAATTAGAATCAAGAAATATCATTAAATAATTGTCCAGCATATTTCATAATAGATTGCACAAACAAGTACTACAAAGCGTATATTCTCATAAAAAATATCTGGTTTTATCAATTTCAATATTTTTCACATTATTGATTGCGCTTTCCACAGTATCTGAATTCATTTTCTTTTCACCAGTCTTTGTTTTTTATGTTCCGTCATCTGCAATTTTTGATTTCATATTAATTATGATAATTGCGGCGTTATCTGGAATTGTCACAAGTTTATCGATTTATCGTGTTCACATATTGAGTAACAGTGTAAGAAAATCTGGAACGGGATTATTTGGATCTATTATTGGTGCAAGTGCAGGTGCATGCAGTTGTGGACCTCTGGGTTTTGCTGCAGTGTCAACATTTGGAGTGGTCGGAGGAACTGCCACTTCTTTTTTTACAAATTATGAGACACCATTGAGACTTGTATCAATTGCAATATTGTGTATTACATATTATGCATCAGTCAAGAGTATAACAACACAGTGTAAGATTATCAAATAGAGATATCATTACAAAGCATAATTGGCATAGATGTAGTTTTGTTGTATAAAACATACAACTCTTGATCATCCCACACTTAGAGAGCATACATATCATTTCTGATCAATGGGGTTTGCAGGTAAAATTCCCATACTGCCCATATAGACCTGCCACTCTTGCAATCTTGGACCCAGATGGATCTTCTTGAATTGTAAGTTGACATAATGGGCCAAAATGTTTTCCTGTTCCAATCTTACTTGCAAGATTCACTGCAGCAATCACTGAAGAGTTTTCAGGATGTGGCTTTTCAAAAAGCGTTTGACCAATGATCTCAGGTACTGCTACCAACAATATTATTCTAATTGCAAACAGGTTAATGGTTTTTTTACGGTTTGAA
>JANXYF010000225.1 GCA_025350175.1 Nitrosopumilales archaeon
CCCTATTACAATCAAATCTGTGCCATGAGTGTTGACATATTCGATTATGGCATGTCCTGGATCCCCTGTTAGTACTCTACTAGAAAATGGTATCTTGTTTTTCACGGCAAGTTTTTCTTGTTTTACAAGATTTTGTATATACTCCCACATTGTTTCTCTGCTTGAAGGATCAAGTCCTAGTGTGGGTTCGTCTAGAAATAACACTCGAGGATTATGAATTAGTCCTCGTGCTATTTCTAATCTTCTTCGCATTCCTCCCGAGTATTTTTTTACTTGATCATTTTTCCTTTCTGTCAAACCCACTAGTTCCAAGGCATCGCTGATGCGTTTTTCCCTAATGCCTGGGTCTACGCCATAAAGCAAGGCATGAATTTTCAGGTTTTCATATCCTGTAAGAAGGTCATCACTACTTGGCGCCTGAAAAACAATCCCTATGCTAGAACGAACTTTTTCAGGATCCCTTAGTATGTCAAAACCATTGACTGTTGCAGAGCCTGAAGTTGGCTTGAGCAGGGTGGCAAGCATGTGAATTACTGTAGTCTTGCCCGCACCATTTGGCCCCAATAGACCAAAGACCTCACTTTGTCCTATGTCTAAAGAGAGATTGTCAACAGCAATTAATTTTTCATAGCGTTTTGTCAAATTCTGAATATGTATCAAGCAATTCTTGCATAAACTATCCACTATATCTTGGAATTGATCTCATCTTTGATCCAATTTTTCACCATGCTGTTTGTTCGAGAATGAACATGAGGCAAAACGAGCGAACAAAACATCAGGGGTTTAGATTCTCGAATCTAATCATATAAAATCTCCATTATTCTAAAGAATAGCGCATGAAGAAAACAAAGCATTCTAAGGAGTTTATCCAGAAAAAATTTGACGAATTAATGAAAAAACGCAAGAAAGAGGAAGAAAAATAACTACTGAAGTTATTTTATTTTTCTATTTTTTAGATCCAATAACATCTGTTAAACTTTAATTGTTCTAAATATTTTGTAACAAGTCTTACAAGGCTTAGGCTTTAATCTGGTAAATTGAGATACTGTATAATGCCAATAGAAAAACTGGCCATGTTTGAAGGACAAAAATATCTATGTCTTGAGACGTACAAAAAGAACGGTCAGGGAGTTAAGACTCCAGTATGGTTTGTAATATCGGATGGAGTAATCTATGTAGCAACAGCCGAGTCCTCTGGCAAGATCAAGCGATTAACCAATGACAAATCTGTGAAAATAGCGCCCTCTAATTACAAGGGATGCCCAAAAGGTGATTGGGTAGACGGCCAGGCATTTTTTGGAAACGAGTCTGAATTAAATCTGACCATGTCATTACGCAATAAAAAATACGGACTGGCATCAAAGATAATTGGCATGTTTGCATCAAGAAGGGGAAATATAGTGTCAATTGGAATTAAAATCTAGATGTAGTTCATAACGGAACCGTTTTTATAATTGCCAAATACAAAATTATTACATGTCCTCATCTGAATCAAATTCTATTGGTTGTTCATTACTAATTGATCTAAAAGGCTGTCCCGAATTAAAAAAACTCAAGAATGGAACCCAGTATTTGGTAGATGTTACAAATGATCCAAGTATAATATTCAAAGACTCGGTAGGTAATAAAAAAGAGATGAAGTTTAAAAAAAACTGTACAGTTACAATAACTCTAGAAAAAATTCTCTACAACCGTGATGATGTTACAATAAAATCCATGCAATGACAATGCTTATGGCTGTCTTGGAATTAGTAGTGATATAGATGGAAAATCTACTTAACACAGAGGAGATAGACTGGCTAATCAAGTTCTTGTCAGGAAAGGGTAGTAATGACGAAATAATTGAGAAGATAGTCAGGATTACTACAAAACTTGAGAAGATGAAAAGAAGATAAAAATTTACATCTAGTAATTTAGATCTTAATTTTTCCAATGCATTGTATCATTTATTCTTGTTCACATTGGCATAAAGTTTAATTCAACAACCAAAACAAAAACAAAACATGCGAATATTGCAGTTACACTGTGATTACGTAGAATATACTCCTGTTAAAAAAGAAATAAAATCTGCCGAAGAACTTGACCCTCAATCAAAACGCCTCGAAGAGGTGGTTGTTGCATTTGTGGCAGTAGAGGAGTCTGATAATGCAGATGTTGCCAAGAGGGCAATTGGTGAAATTTCAGAATCC
>JANXYF010000235.1 GCA_025350175.1 Nitrosopumilales archaeon
TGATTCTATAGTTAGTGGATTTAAGAAAGTTTTTGAAATGGATAAATTTGCTGACAGAGTTTATGCTACATATCGTTGGAAGGAAGAAAATTTGCCAGATCCAGATGATAGTGGATACAAGGAAATTAATCTTGAAGTGCAAGTTGAGATAGTAACTGGAGAAGTTGTAGACATGATTTACCAAATCTATCCAGTTGAAAAATACGGAGATGGACTTTGGGTTCAAGATTATAGAAAGAAAGCAGATGCTAATGCAAAAATGGTAATTGATACAATTTTGAGAAATAGTGTACTTGCTGACAAAATGGTAGAGTATGAAGTAAAAATGAAACAATTAACACCAGAACAAGCATTAAAAGAATTAGAACAACTTACTCCACTAGCCCAAATTGTTCCAAATGCAAAACCAAAACCAAAGCCAGTAGCTCCACCGCCAGGACAAGTAGCACAAGAAGAAGAGCCAGTTGCTAATGAAGGAGCAAAACCAGGTCCAATAGATGTAGACTTTAAATCAAAGCTCAAGGTCGTTGAGACTTTTACTGCTCCATCCAGTCACAAGATAAAAGTATTCGGTCATCGAAAGGGCAACGAAATACTAGGAATATGGGGAGAATTTGTATCAGTTGACTATGATATCTGTATAGGTGATGGTGCATGCATTGATGCATGCCCAGTAAAAGTATTCGAATGGGCTGAATTTGCAGGACATCCAGCTTCTGATAAAAAACCCCTTATGGCACGAGAACCAGATTGCATATTTTGTTTAGCTTGTGAAAACGTATGTCCTGTTCAAGCAATAAAAATATCTAAGAAAGGATAGAAAAAATTTTTAGCGGTACGGCTATAAAGACTTTAGAGTTGAAAAACTCAAATGCTTACACATGTAATTCCTAATACTCTAACACAATTTCTTTGGAATGTTTTCATCGGAATTGCAATGATAATCACACTCTATACTTGCAACTTTTATTATTTAGTAGTTCTTTCAAGACATCAAAAAAAGAGTGATTCTGTTGAACTAAAAGAACTCACAACCGTTACTCTTCAACTTCCAATATATAATGAAAAATATGTTGCTGCTAGATTGATACATGCAGTCTGTGCGTTAGATTATCCAAAAGATAAACTCTCCATTCAAGTACTTGATGATTCGACTGATGAGACACAAGATATTCTTGGGAATCTAGTTTCAGACTATCAAAAGAAGGGATTTGATATACAGCATATTCAAAGGGCAGATAGGAAAGGCTACAAGGCGGGTGCACTTCGAAATGCAATGAAATCAGCAAAAGGTGATTTCATTGCTATTTTTGATGCTGATTTTATTCCGCCAACATGGTTTCTAAAAAGAGCAATATCATATTTCTGTGCACCAAACATTGGATTGGTTCAATGCAGGTGGGGTCACATCAATGAAAAATATTCTCCATTGACAAAGGCACAGGCTCTCAGTCTTGATTTTCATTTCCTAATTGAACAAAAAGCAAAAAGCAATTCTCATCTCTTTATGAGTTTTAATGGAACTGCAGGTATTTGGAGAAGGAAGTGCATCGAAGATTCAGGTGGGTGGCATACTGCTACACTAGTTGAAGATTTAGATCTTAGTTATAGAGCCCAAATGAAAGGTTGGAAATGTGTCTTTGTTCCCGATATTGTAGTAGATGCAGAACTTCCAGTACAAATGAATTCGGCAAAGAGACAACAATTTCGCTGGGCAAAAGGCTCTATCCAATGCGCCATCAAATTACTTGGAGATGTTACAATTAAGAAAATACCTGTTGATACAAAGATTCAGGCCTTTGTTCAACTTACAAGACATATTGTGCATCCACTAGTACTTGCACAATTTTTAATTTTGCCTATACTTTTAGCTTCAAAAATAAATCTCTATATCATAAGTGGATTACCTGCATTAACAATAATTGCATATCTAGCTATGGGACCTGTGGCATACATAATGGTCATTCAAGGAATGTATCACAAGAAGTGGAAATCAAAGGCTCTTTCCTATTTGTATTTGATAATCTATTCTGCAGGCATGTCTGTTAACAACACTGTAGCAGTATTTGATGCATTTTTTGGAAAGAAAAATGAATTTTTACGTACTCCGAAATTTGGAATAATAAAAAATGATGATGATTGGCGAGATAAAGCATATGCTCTTCCGTTTACAAAAACTACACTTCTTGAGATATTCTTTGGGGTATATGGTATAGTGGGTATGTTTATTGCAATATTTTCTAATAATCCAATATTTGCTCCAATATTGGGCATTCAAGTAGCTGGATTTCTTTACATTGCATATCTTAGCATATCTCATTCAACATTTAAAAAAGGCAAATCAAGAAGTAGAGTCGAAACAAAGGCAGAGAAAATGGCAAATAATTACTATAAAATTGCATTGGCTGGTATAATGGGATTAATTGTAGTGGGTGTAGTCATGGCTTTTGAGGAATATGGCAGTACCATTTATCCACTTGATCAATCACGAGGAATCTTGATTAGAATTCAAGCTACTTCTGATCCGCAAGCCATTACCGATGATATCAAAATGGTTCAACAGCTGTTACCAAAATCTGGAAATCCTGTTTGGATATTTCCTACACAAGATACTGACTTTGGAATGATGCAAAAAGATCTCACTACAATGTTATCTACAGTTGATAAGATCTCAACTACATCACCTGATACTGCCGCATTTCATACAGGAATGCTTAATGTTCATTCTCAAGCTACAACTATAGTATTCAATTTGCTTGATGCAACACCATACATGTATGTCAGCATTTCAAACATGTTGTTTGGAAGCATATGGGTTGCGGTAATAATTGGAATCTTTGCACTTCTTAAGAAGAAAAAGGAAAAACTAGATTCTTCTGAAATGACAGACTGACCTAAGTAATATTCAATTCACGTCTTATTTCATCCACTGCTCGTATTCCAAAAAGATCACGAACTTGTTCTATTCTAATTGCTTCTTTTACAATGTCTGAGCCAAGTTCTGTAATCAAAAGTCTGAATACATCTGTAAACCTTATCTCCCATCTGTCTGAACAATCCAAGATCTTTGATATGCTCCACTGTTTTACTTCTAGGGGCAGTGGCATCTTTGTTTCTACCTCGATAGAAATACGG
>JANXYF010000010.1 GCA_025350175.1 Nitrosopumilales archaeon
AGTACATTTAGCTTCACAAAGACATGAGCCTTGCATTTCACAATCACATTCTGCATTATTTTCTTTGGATGATTCGCATCCACATGCTGCATCGGTCATACTTTGAAGATCCCATACAGGGTTTTAAAAGTTATCGAAAAATCTTCATCAGTTATTACTCTCCCTACGGCTGATTTTTCAGATCGCCTAGTATTTCGTTTGTGGATTGTAGTAAAGCGGTTGCCTGATTATCAATTACCACAGGGTCATTCTCCATATCAAGTCCTACCTTTAACACGTGGATAAATTCAGGATTTCTATGAATCTGATTTTTAACACTAAGCAGATTGTTTCTGTTTACGTATCCAAGATAAAAATAGCAATCTGAAAGAAGGGAATTATCTACAAGATATTCATATTTTTTCGTGATGATTTCAGAATTCCCATTATTTTCCACCATATTAGAAAATCCAACGGTCGATTTAACCATCCTTGAGAGAAGCGATGTTGATGATCTTTCAATACCAAGAATCTGATGTATTATAGAAAACTTTTGGTTTACTTTATCCTTTTTCATGTTTCTAATTACCTCAAGCATATGAGTTGGACTTGGTCTCTTTAGATTGAGACAGAATATAGCATCAGCCAAAGAATATGATGCACATTTTATCCATGCTCCTGCAAAAGGATCATTGATTTTTATGGAATCTCTTGCTTTGTTAGCAAGAATTCCTGCATCAACAAGACAGCTCCTAGCATGAGAGGTTACAATCTGTTTTTTCTTTTCTTTTATTTTTGATAATAACATTCTAAGTTTCCATTGATCATCGTTTATGATAGTTAAATCCTGTAGTTGGTGTAATGTATTACTACTAGAATCATCAAGAGAACAATGATGTATCTTGATAAAATCATTTTCAATACGATGAACTGATTCGCCAGATTTTTCATCCATCACAGTTATGTTATACTCGCAACATTGGAAATGAGTTCCATCACTTCTACAACCTCCCAATCCAACAGGGAAATCAGACATTGAAAGCAGAGCAGGAATCTGTTTTACATCCATAAAGAACCAGTCTAAGATTTTGCTATAAAGTATCCAAGCTGTTAAAATTTACAAATCCATTCAAAGGCAAAACGTTCCTTTAAATTGCTATTCTTTATGGTTTTAAGCTAAGCTCCTGTGGTGTAGTCCGGCTAAGCATACTGCCCTCTCAAGGCAGTGATCCCGGGTTCAAATCCCGGCGGGAGCACTCTTAATATATTTTCATCAAAGCATTCTACACTTTAGTTTCAAGATATTTCAATTAAATTCCAAAAGAGTTTGTCACATATTCTTTAAGATGATATTGCAATGTTACAGAACCGTCAGAATTCTCTGTAATAGATATTCCTCGAATTGAAAATACGGAATCTGAAAAATCTTTTTTCATATCTTTTGGCATATTCAGTATTCCCTTGTATACAGTTCCATTATCGGTCGGACATGTAACTGTGATAGATTCACCACTTCCATAAGCAAGACAATTATTGTATGATTTTCCAGATTGAGTTGGAAAAGTATCAATGGTATGTACCGCAATATTATTTGAATTGGTGGCCTGAGCTTCATCTTGTATCCCTTGAGGAATACCAGTATAGGAGGTAGTAACTAGTCCAAGGATAAGAAATCCGGCAACTACGCCAATAGCAAGAAATGAGAAATGCAATGAATTCTTACGAGTCTTTGAAGACACATTAGGACTAGCTTCAACAAGTATTGGTTTTTGGTTCAATATGGAATTCTTCATACAGGAATTATGAGATTGTAGAAGAGTTGTACGATTACAGACTCTACATATCTTTTGAGTTGCTTTTCTACAATCAGAGCATATCAAATGACCCGCAAGTTCTCCTCCACAAGTTCTACATGATTCATCAGGCATAAACATACAAAATTTTGATAATAATTAAGGAATGAGAAGAATTTGTTCTATGAATTTCTACTCAAGGTTTAAATTCAAAATCAGCAGCACTTGACGATCTCAGGATTTGATCAGTTTACAGTGACAGGAATTTGAGATACATCTGTCAGCGGTATAGCAGATGACAAGCTGTTCCAAACAAACACTTCAACTATGTATTGTCCAGTATTCTTTGGAATCCAGACTTGAGATGTTGTAAAGGCTTGGTTTGGGAGCATGGATGCAGAAGTACTTTCAAAATATTCTGTTTCACCATTACTGCCTAGTACCTGTACCATATACGCAAATTTTTGTTCAGATTGACCATTATTTGTAAGCGTAGACTCTACACCAATTTGCTGACCAGCATGAAATACAGTAATCTTTTGACCAGATGTATCTACCATAATAGGCGGAGTCATGGAAACATTACTATTCATGGCCATTGCAGATTGTGCAAATCCAAATAGTATCAGGACAGACCCGAGGAGAAATAATGAAGTCTTCAACAATTTGAGAAACTGGCATGGATATAAAACAATTACTTATGAATCATAAGTAAGAATAATCATCATCACAATCACGTACAAATTTGTAGTCATTCAGTGATTCTTTTTACTATAACCTCATGTCCTGC
>JANXYF010000062.1 GCA_025350175.1 Nitrosopumilales archaeon
CATATTTCAGGAACCGATGCAGCAGGAGAAGTAGTTGCAATAGGTGATGATGTTACCACAATAAAAATTGGAGACAGAGTGGTTTCACATGGAAATCTTTCATGTAGAGTTTGTATTGCATGCACAGAGGGTCGTGAATATGACTGTCGTAGTAGAAAGATCTGGGGATTTCAAACCGGACCACTGTGGGGAGGTTTTTGCGAATATGCTCATCTTCCAGAAGTAAACGTTGTGAAAATTCCTGATACTGTCAGTTATGAAGATGCAGCAGCTGCATCAATGACAATGACTACTTCATGGCACATGTTAGTTGGCCGCGCAAAGATAAGGCCGGGACAGACTGTTTTGATAATGGGGGGAGGTTCAGGAATGGGGACATTTGGTATCCAAATAGCTAAACTGTATGGCTGTGATGTAATTACAACTGCAAGTCAGAGTAAATTGGAAGACTGTTTAAAACTTGGTGCAGACTTTGCAGTAGATCATAGGCAAGAAGATTGGCATAAACAAGTCTATTCCATATCAAAAGATATTGCAAAAAAGAAGCAGACCGGTCCTGGAATAGATGTGATCTTTGAACATATTGGCGGGTTCCATTGGAATAAAGAACTTACTTTGCTAAAATACGGTTCAACACTTGTTACAACTGGAGCAACTACTGGCTATGAAGTAAATACAGATCTAAGACATATATTTTTCAAAGGTGTAAGTATTCTGGGCTCTACTCAAGGAACCCGCGCAGAACTTGAATCTGGAATTTTTTGGATGTCCAAAGGTAAGTTGAGATCAATTGTAGACTCTGTCTATACGTTTGAAAATGCGGTAGATGCTCATTATAAGATGCTGAAAGGGAATTTGTTTGGTAAAGTCTTGATGAAACCTAGCTAATTTCTTCACATTTTTTCACCATTGTGAATTTCTAGGCTATTTGACTCATGAATAACAATGAAGTCCAAACTGCTGTTCAGTTTTATCTTACTTCTAGTTCTTAGTCTTTCATCTCTACCTTTGACACATACTGTATATGGGCAAACTGCGACAAATACATTGAAACTATCTACAAAAGGAACTGTTGCTGAAAGTAATAATTTTCATGGTGCAATCCTGTGGACTGTTATTAATGGTAATAATGGAATAATGATAGTTCAATCTCCTGCAGGAAGAGGACTTGCACATATTTCTATATCTCCTAGTACTAATTGTTCTTCTCCTACTGCAACATGTCTAATGTCCACAGTAACAGATGCTGGACAAATTGGTGTCTTCAAAGTAGGAGACACTGCAAGAATCTCAATAGATGCGAATTCAAATCAAGAAACTGTTTCCATACTAACAGGTACTTTGGCTGGTTTTGATGTTAGTGTTAGTCTTTCTAAAATATGGAGTAAAAATGTGGCACCTGTAACGCCTACTGCTCCCGTGAACTCTACAACAACTCAGACAAACGCTACTAGCACAAACTCAACTACAACTCAAACTAGTCCAAAGCACCTTTCAGCAGATCTGTCAGAATCTTTACACATGGCATCACATTAATTTTTAAGATATATTTTGTTTTACTAGACTTTACGTATGTATAACACAATTACATGCTGATCTCTAAAGATTGCTTATTGTATTACAGTTCTATACGAAATGATTACTTGTACAAACTGTGGTAAAGAAATGGAATTTGTTGAAGGTGATATCATCTATGGGGAAAATTGGTATCATGTAACCTGTTGGAGGGCAAAAAATGGAGGTATTGTAGATGTTTGAAGTTCAACGCAGCACTTTTGAAAAAAACTAATCCAATTATAAAACAAATGTTATTCTAATCTGTTTCTGGTTTTTATTATATATTATTGAAGAAATCTTGGAACTTTTTTAATAATATGTGATATTGATATTTTTCCTGGACCGAGAACTATTACCGTCAATAAAATGACAAATGCTAGCAAGTCAAGTTCCACGCCACCTTTGCCTGAAAATGACTGTAACTTTTTGATATAGAGCATTACTAATAACATCTCAATTGCAAGAAGACTACTTGAAATTCTTGATAAAATTCCTGCTACTACAAGTATACCTCCAATCAATTCTAGTAATCCGATTAAAAAGGCCATGTCTGCAGGCAGACCAACGCTTGAAAAGAATCCTTTAGAACTTGTATCAAATTTTCCAATACTGTGAACAATGAAAAGAACTCCTATTGTAATTCTTAATCCAAAATGAACTAATTCATGTAGTCTTTGTGTTCTTAGTGTGGCTTCTACCATATCCGTAATCTAATTTTTGATTTTATTAGTCTTCTCTGGATATAGTTATTCAGAAATATGCCAATACTTGTTGTATATTTGATGATGATCAAGGCTTCAAAGCGAGTTGCTGAAATGCTGCTTGATATAAAAGCAGTAACTTTTAGCTTTACAAAACCATACTTGTACACTTTTGTTTCTGG
>JANXYF010000064.1 GCA_025350175.1 Nitrosopumilales archaeon
GAAGGTATTGAATGCATTAGGCATAGATGGTAGAGATGGCAATGTAATTACAATTGCACTAAATGTTCCAAGCTCCAAGGTTGCAAAAAAAGACATCATAAAAGTAGAGAACAAGTTTTTGCAAGATACAGATACTAACAAACTTGCACTTATTGCACCAAAGGCAACGGTGAACATAATTCGAGATTATAAACTAGTTGAGAAAAGACGTGTTGCTCTGCCAAATCAAATAGAGCGAATTTTTCGATGTTCAAATCCAGATTGTATAACAAATAGTGATGAAGATATTCAACCTATAATGGATGTTGTTGACAAAACAGGACTTGTTCTAAGATGCAGATACTGTACAAGAACTTTGGATGTTAATGAATTAAAATATTATTAGAATTTCTATTTCTTTTCTATTTGCATTTCATATTGATCAAAGGTAAACTTTCTCACAGTTCCAAATGGTTTGAATGCTCTTCCATTACCATGATAGAACTTTGAGAAGAATTCAACATAGATCAACCTAGCTCCCTGAATTCCTGGTTCAAAGACACCAATTATAATATTGAATATGTGACCTATGAAGAGTATAATTGTTCCAAGAACAATGAAAGGAATTCCATGATGTAGTGTTTTGAAAAATATAAAGTCAATTACATCAGCCAAGATAACAGATGCCAAAAGAATTCCAATAAGTCTGGTGTATGAGAGTATGTGACTTACAATAGATGGCAACTCCATGATTGCCCTTGGACCTTCTCCTACAAACATTAGGCCAATTCCGCCTATCATCAAGCCTATGTAGGCTGCACCTTGAGTACTATGTACTGGATTAACGTGTTGATGATGCATTAGTGCGAGGCCAAAGAGTACTACACCCCAACCAAAGAGTAACCAGCCCATTTTACCAATTGCGTGTTTTTTGAGACCTTCACGCATACTGTTCAAGATACCAAGAATTAGTCCAAATGTTACCATTCCAAGACCAATGTATCCACTGATTAGTAATAATTTTCTCAGGCCAGTAATTGGACTGAATATTGTTCCATCTGCTGGAAGATGTAAACCTAGATGGCTATTGAGAAAACCAAATAGGTAACCGTTAAGATGAAATCCAAAGTAGAGGTTAAACACAAATCCTAATCCTATTGCAATGATAGCGCCTGGTGTCATTGCTTTTGCTAGTTTTACCATCTGTCGTCGTTTCAGTATATTCAGTGCAAAACTTTTCAACATGCCTGGCATGATGTTAATGTCTCTCTTTCCACCTTCAATTCTTCGAATAACCCATCGACAAACTAGAAGTATAAAAAGTCCATATCCTGCATCTCCTACCATCATACCGTAGAATATTGGGAAGAGTATACCAAAGATTAGTGTAGGATCAAACTCTTTACCTTCTGGTAAAGAATAGAATCTGATAAAGGCCTCAAAGAGTTTGAATCTTTTTGGATTGTCAAATTGTGTAGGTGGATGCTCGTCTGTTTCAAGTTCAAACAGCATTGTACCTTTAGTATTTTTTTCAAATACTGTTCTTAGTTGATTTATCTTTGATTTTGGTATCCATCCTTCAAGTGCAAACGAGTCTGATGTAACTCCCAAGTTATCAATGACTTCAAGTTTTCTATTCTCAATTTCAAGTTGCTCTTCAATACACACAATATTTACATAATTAGCATTTGAGATTTCATCAAGTTGTCTCTCAACTTCTTTTAGTTTTTGTGAAATCTCAGACTGTTTTGTTTTGAGTTTTTGAATTAGCTGGTCTGCCTTTCCATCTAGCTTTGGAACTGCCTCTAACTTTACATCATATTCTTGAACTACAGTGGCAAGCGCATGAGGTGGAAAGTTTGGAAATGTTACAAGAACTAAACTTGTAGTATCTTTTCCTTCTTTTGAATAGATAAAGACATCTTGGCTATTAACATCAAGTGCCTTTCTGAAAGCAGAATAGTTCTTTGAATTCATTCTGCCAAAATAAGAGTGTGCCATTTTTAATTGAAGAACATTAAAGTCTTCTTGGAAAAATGAGAACTCTTCAACTAGTTTGATATTACTTTCTGTCTCGTTGTGTTGTGTTAGAAGACTTTCCTTTTCTTTTTCCAAGGTTGCAACTTTGTCATCTATATTGATAGATTTTGTAGCCTGCATAATTTGGTCTACAGAGGTAAATCTTTGGCACTGTGTTGCCTCCCTTCGAGGTAGTACGGTCTTTAGAGCCTTCATTCGTAAAAGTTGATCTGAGACTTGTCTAAATTGGTCATTATCACGCTCATTTCTTATCAAGGGGATAACATCTTTTGAGAGTGGTTCTATCTGTAAAACGTTAAGATCGTGTAAAATAGACACTACAGTTTGATTTTCTTTTCGAAGCCCAAGCACTGCAATTTTTCCCATTGGGACTGGTTTTAGAACCAAGATCTATACCTCTTTTAATAAAATATCAATTATTTCTTTAACTATATGAGAATCAATTTTTGAAGAAATTGTTTTTGCCTTGTTTTTTGCCTCTTCTACAATTTTTTCTGTTTCAACATTTGCTTTCTTTCTTGCCTGCTCTATATATGATTCAACTAGTTTTTCCCCATCTGATTTTGCAGTTGTAATTGATTTGGTAACATGAATTTCAAAATTTCTCAATTCATCTATTACTTTCTTCTTTTGTTCATCAATTTCTTTTTGAATCTTCTCTTCGGCTTCTTTTATTTGTGTAAGTGATTGTACATATTTTTCTGATGTAGACATTTTAACCGCTCCAAAAGTGTTTGCTTGCATATAGTGCCAAGCCGATTGTAGCAAGAATATTTCCCATCTTAAATGCTCTAATTATCATAAAGAATTTCCTTTGTTGTGGATTTACAAATCTAGGCAAGAATTTCTTTCTCCTTTTTTAGTAAAGCTTCTTGTTCTCTTTCACCCATCTTTCGTTTGACAGTCTTTAGCATCATGAAAGTATCTCGTTCCATCTCATCTAGTCGGAATATTATGAATTTGATTGCAGCTAGTAATCGTGGAATGAATACATTTTCAATAGCATTAGATTTTCTTTTTGTTTTTTCAATCTCAAGCAATAGTTTGCGAAGTGTTGTTTCCTTTTCTGCTACATCAAGAACCATCTTGTGTACATTATGAAATGCTTTGATTGCTTCATTAATTGAAGGCGGTAATTCTAAAAGATGTTCTGTCAGAGCTTGATTGTTTTTTCCGCCTTCTATCTTAGGAATTCGAACACCCATGACATTCTTTGGAGTAATTTGTAGTTTATTTAATTGAGGGATCTTCATGGCTTCATTTTCTAGTCTCATAGCCCCAGCAAGCATTTCAGCCATTCGAATGGCTTGATATCCTTTTACTAGTTCTGCTTGAAGACCGCTTCTAAGTGAAGCTACACTTTTGCTTGTGTTAAAGAACTCCAAAATTAGTGCCTGTCTTTTTAGCTTGAGTAATTTTAGACCTTTTTTTGCAACAATAATTCTTCGTTTTGTACGGATGTATTCAAGACGGGTTGGTCTAATGTTAATTACTGATGGCAATTTTATGCACCTGCACCAGATTTCTTTCTGTACTTTTCGATTAATTCTGGCTTGATACGATTAAGTTCAGAGTCTGATAATTCACTTAATAGTTCCCAGCCAATATCCAAAGTTTGTTCAATTGAACGGTTCTCGTCCATTCCTTGATTGACAAACTTTCTTTCAAAGTCATTAGCAACTTTCATGAATTTTCTATCAAGATCACTAAGAGCTTCTTCACCTACGATTGCAGCCAATGATCTTGCATCCTTACCCTGTGCATAAGATGAATAAAGTTGATCTGCAAGGCTTCGATGATCTTCTCTTGTACTTCCCTTTCCAATACCTTGGTTCATCAAACGTGAAAGACTTGTCAAGACATCTACAGGAGGGTGGATGTCTCCTCTGTGAAGATCTCTGCTCATAACAATCTGTCCTTCCGTAATGTAACCAGTAAGATCTGGAATTGGGTGAGTGATATCGTCTGCAGGCATTGTAAGAATTGGAATCTGAGTAACAGAACCGTTTCTTCCCTTGATTTTTCCCGCTCTTTCATATAATGATGACAAGTCAGTGTACATGTAACCAGGATATCCTCTTCTTCCTGGAACTTCTTCTCTTGCAGCGGAAATTTCTCTTAATGCTTCACAATAGTTTGTCATATCAGTCATGATTACAAGAACATGCATGTCTCTTTCATAAGCAAGATATTCTGCAGTAGTTAATGCAAGTCTTGGAGTAAGTAGACGCTCCATTGATGGATCAGATGAGAGATTTAGAAATAGTGCAGTTCTTCCAAGTGCTCCACTTTCTTCAAATTGTTTTACGAAAAAGTTTGCTTCTTCACTTGTAATTCCCATTGCTGCAAAGACTACTGAAAAGTTCTCTGAACCTCCGAGAACTTTTGCCTGTCTTGCAATCTGTGCTGCAAGTAAGTTATGAGGAAGACCTGCACCTGAAAATATTGGAAGTTTCTGACCTCTGACTAGAGTATTCATTCCGTCAATGTTAGACATTCCAGTTTGAATGAATTCAGATGGTTCTTCTCTTGAATATGGGTTAATACCAGAACCTACCAAGTCAACTTTGGTTTTAGAAACAATTTTTGGACCATTATCTTTTGGATTTCCAAGACCATCAAATACACGACCCAACATTTCGTCAGATACTGCCAACTGTGCAGTCTCTCCAAGGAATCTTACGGATGTATCACCAATGTTAAGACCTAATGTTGCACCAAAGACCTGAACAACTGCAAGACCTTGTCTTGTATCAAGAACTTGACCCTGTCTTCTTTCACCGTTTGGTAGTTTTATTTCTACCATTTCACCATAGGCTGCATTTTCTACACCCTCTACAAACATTAGAGGACCTGCAATCTTTGAAATTGTTTTGTATGAAATATCAGTCATTTATCGTGTTGCCTCCGTTAATAATGTTGAAAATTCTTGTTGCATTTTGCTCTTTGTGTCCTTTACTAGTTGTTCAACTTGATCTTCCTTTGTCCATTTAATTTTCGATATCATTTTTCTTGATTCTAACTGGCCAATCTTTACAGATGTAATTCCTTTCTTGATTGCATCTGCTTCCATCTTACCAAATTCTAAGATTGTAGACAACATTAAGAATTGTTTTCCAATTGATGTGTATGTATCCACATCATCGTATGCACTCTGCTGAAGATAGTCTTCTCTAATTGATCTTGCAGTATCCAGTACACCCTTTTCTGGTTCTGGAAGTGCATCATAACCTACAAGCTGGACAATTTCTTGCAACTCAGATTCTTTTTGTAAAATTTCAAGTGCTTCTTTTCTTGATGAAATCCATGTTGCTGATACATTATTCTTGTACCAATCTCCCATGCCGTCTGCATAAAGTGAATAGCTGGTTAGCCAGTTAATTGATGGAAAGTGTCTTCTTGATGCCAAGCTTGCGTCAAGTGCCCAGAAAACTCTTGTTACTCTAAGTGTGTTTTGAGATACTGGTTCTGAAAAGTCACCACCTGGTGGAGATACTGCACCGACAAGTGTAAGAGAACCTACACGTTCTTCAGGTGAAATAACAATTGCTTTTCCACCCCTCTCATAAAATTCTGCCAGTCTTCTACCTAGATAAGCTGGATATCCTTCTTCACCTGGCATTTCTTCTAGTCTACCAGAAATTTCTCTGAGTGCTTCTGCCCATCTTGAAGTACTGTCTGCCATTAATGCAACACCGTATCCCATATCACGATAATATTCTCCCATTGTAATACCAGTGTAGATACTTGCTTCACGTGCAGCTACTGGCATGTTAGAAGTATTAGCAACAAGAATTGTACGCTCCATCAAAGGTCTCTTTGACTTGGGATCCTCGAGTTTTGGAAATGTTGTAAGAACCTCAGTCATTTCATTTCCTCTTTCTCCACAACCTACATAGACAATCACATTACTGTCAGCCCATTTTGCAAGCTGCTGCTGAGTTACTGTCTTTCCACTTCCAAATGGACCTGGAATTGCAGCTGTGCCACCTTTTGCAACTGGGAAGAAAGTATCAAGTACTCTTTGTCCAGTAAGCAGTGGTTCCTCTGGAGGTAACTTGCGAAGAACTGGTCTTGGAGTTCTTACAGTCCACCAGCTGGACAGACCAATCTCTGTCTTGGTTCCATTTTGTACGGTTGCAACAATATCATTAACAGTATACTTGCCTTCAGAAATATCAGTCAGTGTTCCTTTAACATTGTAAGGAACCATTATCTTGTGCATGATAAGTGGAGTTTCTTGAACTTCACCAATTATTTCTCCAGGAGAAACATGATCTCCTTTTTTCTTTAATGGAACAAAGTCCCATTTTATTTTCTGGTCAAGTGCAGGAATGACTTTTCCTCTACTGATAAAGTCACCACTTTGTTCTCTTAGGATATTCAGTGGTCTTTGTATTCCATCATAAATGGATTTTAGTAAACCTGGTCCAAGCTGCATTGAGAGTGGTCTTTTTGTGTTGATTACCTTCTCTCCTGGACGAAGACCAGTTGTATCTTCATAAACTTGAACTGTTGCCTTGATTCCGTCGATTTTAATTATTTCTCCTACTAGTCCCATATCACCAATGCGAACAACGTCAAACATTTGTGCGCCTTCAAGGCCACTTGCGATTACTACAGGACCTGAAATTCTTGTGATTATTCCTTCAGCCATTTATCATCATCAACTCGAGGGGATACTTATTCCTAACACTCTCTTTGCTAGTACAGCAATAGATTCTTCTTGAATATTACCTTCTAAAGCAGGCATGAATATCAACAAAGGTTCGATCGAGCCTTCGATCCTTTTCCTAAAGATCGCAGGGAGGCTACTTCGAACAACATCACTTACAATAATTAGACTATAGTTACCGGATGAAAAGAGATCTTGAATTATCTTGCTTGCCTCTTCACCACTTGTAATGAAGGTGTCTTCTATTCCTAGAAGATTATATCCTATAGCAAGTTCTCGCTCCCCTACTACTGCTATTTTTCCACTGCTTTCAGATTGTTGTTTTGACATTTTCTCACTCTATTAATAATAATGAATTAATGTAATCTTGTGATAGGTTATAGCGTTTACCATAAGCGATCCTTTTGATATTTTCACGCTCGTGTTCTGTATTAATGATAAAGTAGAATATAGTACCAATTGAAAGTGCAATATTTTTCAATTTTTTGACATATTCGGAATTTATGAATTTATCCAGTGCGACCTCAAAGTCGATCAGACTCTTTGATTGTTTGTATTGTGCTAGTGCATTTACTAGCATGAATCTATTTTCAATTCTGCCTACAATTTCTGCTACATCTTTTGCTCCATAGACATCTAGCAATTCATTTTTAGTCATTTTGCCACCCTCGACTAGATGTTTGCTTACTATATCCTTGTCAAGATCAGATTCTTTTCCTTTAAGAAGACTGAGAACATTTTTCTTGTCTATTTCTGCTCTTATTAGATCACGGATTATTCCCTCATCACCTTGGAAGAACTTGAGTGACTCTAGCAAATTATGATAATAGAAAGACTGTAATGCAGACATCATAGGTCCAAGATCGCCTGTCTTTTGATATGTTTCCAGGTGTTGCATCAGAACTGTTCCATAATTGTATTTTACAAGTTGATTTACAACGCCATCAACTCCAGTTTGAGATAAAATTATCTTCATTTCATCATGAGAGATATTTCCAGCAGATATTCCTGCAGGAACATTTCTGCTTGAGACAAGAAATGATTCTGTCTCTGAGATTGGCCTTCCCATACTCTTTGCAGAGAGTATAAGCTCAATATTGTAAATATCCCATTTTGAAAGATATGCCCTTACAGCAGATTTGCCACTAAATGGAGTAGCCTCTAATGCAGTCTTGTTGATATATACAAGATGTCTGTTAAGTGCAACTTCTAATAGTTCAGATTGCTTGAAAACTGATGCGGCCTTTATGATTTCTGCATTATACCAGGTAGACTCGAGTGTCTTTATCATCTCAGTCTCGTCTTTTGCTTTCATTAGATTTTGCATTACGTCTTTTGAAAGAAGATTAAGTGAAATTGCTTGTAGTCTACCAAATGATGATGCGTATTGTGATGTTGGCATTACATTTTCTCCGAGAGGAAGCTCTTGACTTGGTCTTCATTGGTTCTAAGTAATTCTTCAAAAGTAAGGTCCAATTCTCTTGTTCCTTCTTTGTTTTCTGCAATGATTCCACCAAGAGTCTTAATTGACTTGCTTGTGGTTACTCCAAGTTCTTTGAGAATTGATTTGTCTTCTTCTCGGCAATGAACGATAATATTTTGACCAAGTTTCTTTTTTGAATTGCTTACCATAGTTTCAAGAGCTTTTTTATACTGAGCACTCTTTGTGTAATTTTCAATCTCTTGTTGTATTACGGCAAAAGCAGATTGCATGTTGGCATTTATAGCATCAAACACTATTTTCTTTGCTTGGAGTTTTGAAGCCTCGATTATTCTTGCTTGTTCTCTTTCGGATTTTATTTTGGCTTCAGTTGAAAAACGTTCTTGAATCTCTTTGATGGTGTGATTCATATCAGATTGGAGCTTTGATTTTTTCTCAGTTAGATCTTTTTCAAGACCTTCAAGCTCTTTTCGCTTTCTGTTCTCTATCTCTTGAATGAACGTTTCAATGCTCATTACTGAAAACCACTATAGTATACCAAGTAACAATATGATTCCTAATACGAAACCAATGATCCAAAGAGTTTCTGGAATGACAAAGAAGAATAATACCTGACCAAACTTCTCTGGTTTCTCAGCAATAATACCCATACCAGCAGCACCAATACCCTGTTGTGCATTACCAGTACCAATAAGACCACCTGCGATTGCAATTGCGGCAGCAATTGCCAAAAGTGGTTTTGTCAATCCACTACTAGTAGTGGAAGTATCAGCAGCAAATGCAGGAGTTGTTGACACAAATGTTGATAGTGCAATTGTCAATCCCGCAGCTATAACTAAAAGCGACAATTTTGAACGCTTGTTAAGCACCATCACCAAGGCTCATTGAAAGAGGTTATATTAATCTAATTCTTGCAAAGTAAATTTTATGTTTTTAAAATTAACTAATGTACGATGATCGCCATTATTTTATAATAATTAGATCAAGTTTTGGAAATTTCTGTTGGCAAGTCAAGTCTATTTCCCCACTCACCCCAAGAACCAAGATAGACCTTGACATTTTTGAAGCCAAGTATTTTTAGTGCTACAAAAGAATTTGCTGCACGATATCCTCCCTGACAATATGTTACAATTTCATCATCTTTTGAAAAATTATACATCTTGGCAAGGTCTTCATTTGATTTCATTGTACCATCATCATTGACATTTAATATCCAATCAATATTGATAGCAGTTGGAATGTGTCCCTTTCTTGCAGCCCGGATTGTGACTCCATCGTATTCATCTTTACTTCTCGCATCAAGAAGTTTTATTTTGCCAATCTTTTTGTCTACGTATTCATAGCCTGCAAATACATCCTTGTTAATCTTGCCTGAAAATTTTTCTGGTTTGAATCCATTTGTCTTAGTTTCTATAACTAGACCAAGACTCTTCCATTTCTTAAATCCGCCATTTAGCATGAATGTATTAGGATGTGAAAAATACATCAGAGTCCAGACACCTCTTGATGCACTCATTCCAGAAACTTCATCATAAAATACAACTGTCTTATCATTTGTCACACCCAAAAAAGAGAGAAGATGTTCCATCTGTTTTTCAAATGCCTTCACCCCATCTTTTGAGGTATCAGACCAATGATAATAGAAAAAATCAAGATTTACAGCACCTGGAATATGTCCTTCCAGATAATCTTTGTATGATCTTGAATCAACAAGAATCAGATCTGGTTTTTCAATCTTCTTTAGCAATTCATTAGGTGAAATTAGCATATTTCATATCTAAGTAAGGGTAATCTAAATCCCTTTCATATTTGATACAAGTAAATCTGAGAAAATAAAATAAAAAACACCTAGAATTTTTTCAAAAATATATCTGGATCATATTTGAAGAAAATGAAAATCGTTATTATTTTGACATGCTGCAAATTCTTATATCTCGGTAAAATAGGATAATATCACAAAATGGAAATTCTAAGTTATCAAATCATGAAAAATTATGGGTATGCAATGCTAGAGTCATTTTAAAAATAGTGAGTAATAATGACAAAGATAAAAAAACAAAATCCAAATCTATCAGTTTTTCGGACTTTTAAGACGAAAGATAAGGAGTTCACAGGTGAAGCGATGCGACAGCGAGGAATAATTATTCATCTTGCAGCAGAGACTTTACCAACAAAAAAGACCCGTACTGCAATTGCACACAAGCTTGCTGAACAAAATGGAACTACGTGGCAGAATATTTACTCTGGAATTTTCAGGGATTTGGATGAGATTCTTCTTCCTCTGAAATTAGTAGAAGAAGCTGGAAGACTTCCAATAAAACGCGGTCCAAAAGCACTCCAAGAGCAGGGAGTTCCATACTATCAACTAACGGACAGTGGTTTGCTTGTTGCAGCTTCTGTATCAGAAACAGATAATGAAAGAACTCAAATTATGAATAAATTTCTTGAAAAAGATTCTAACACAAATGAGAAAGATCTGAAGAATGCAATTATTACATTACTTGACATTGCACCAAATTTTGTTTTGTTAGTATTGAGAAGGTATGTGGAATCATATAGTGACAGAAAGATCGATAAGCTTGTTCCATTCAACATGGAGAACATCAAAATGGCCTTTGATGACACACTAAATGCTCAAAGAGAGCTGTTGGAAGGATTTGTGTCTTTATCCAATCATGATAGAGAGCCAATCATAAATTTCCTCAAGAAAGTAGGCTAGTCTCTCAATAATAATTAAAATCCCTTTCCAAAAGAGCTTGATAATGTTGATAATGTCATCTAAAGCCGCTTCTGACAAATCATGTCATATTGAAAAGAGATGGTTGAGATGACAGACGAGCTAATTGAAAATGTAATGTATTTGATAGATTCTAAGAAGGGAGATATTGGAAGGCTCAACTATATTCTAAGTGCATTACAAGATGGTAAATCACTTTACAATTCTGATAAAAAATATCTTGATTCATTGTTAGCAACATACATGAGTTCCTCAAAGAAAAAATTCGGAGATCACAAATCTGTTGAAGAACTCAAATCTGAGCTTACTAGAGTCAAAGAGAGATTAGAAAAATTTGAGAAGAAAGGATATAAAAAACCTGTTGGTAGAAAAGCCGGATTTTTCTTTGTGACATTATTCTTTGGATGGCATGCCATTATTACATTACTTGAAAAAAAATCTCTGATTAACATACAAGATGTCAATCCGTATCTTTTACCCCTTTATTATCTAGAAAAGATAATCCCAGCACAATATCTGAACTACGTATCCCAATTCAATCTAACCATACCAAAGATTGTAGTACTTGTATGGATAGCAATGATGTTTACTTGGATAATACTTGGTTTTGTCTATCTAGCAAAGTTCATTCGTTCTAGATACAACCCTAATCATTAAAGTCTAATTTTTATTTAAAATCAAAATCTGTAGAGTAGCTCTGTCCAGCAAAAGGCGAATGTGTTGAATAATATATAGTCCCGTTAATTCTAATCTGTTCAGTACCATTTTGAAGTGCTGACCAAGCTTGCGGATTATTTCCATCATTGAGTAGTTGTGCCTTATTTGTAATTAGTTCAGAGTTGTGCTGTGTTAGAGGCAAGTATGTTGAACTATCTGATGCTCCTTCATATTTTTGTCCATACTGACCGTGTCCAATTGAAACACCGTTTACATAAACATCATAGCTTAGCATTTCAATAATCAAGGTATTGTCATTTGGATTTGTCATATTAAATTTAGTTTGGATTACTGCATCCCTATTTGTTACGGATAATACTGATGAGCCATTGTATTGCATAATAACTGGTTTAACTTCGGTTAGTACCGATGTTAATGCAGATGGTGTATTGGCATTATGAGATGTCATGTTCTTAAGAAGACCTGAACTTGGAAGAACAGCAACTATACCAGTTATTGCAATTATAACTCCTATAGCAACATAAACTAAAATTTTCTTCTCCATAAATATTTCTACTAATTGTTCAATTCTTAAATGTTGAGTTGAAAACTCTTATAGTAAAAGTTTCAAAAGAAAATCTATGCAATATCACCAAGCAATCAGAATAGGTCAGGAAAGATCAAGAAAGTCGCAGATGACTCTATTTTCACATGCAGGATTTGCCATGCTTACACTTACTGTAAAAAAATCTCAAGGAACATTTGTTCCTGTAGGAGAAAAAGAACTTGTAGCCATTATTGAAAGACCAGAAGAAGGCTGGATTGTAGTAATAGTTGATGAAGAAGGGTACGCCAAATCACAATCCAAAGTTCTCAAAGAGGACGAAGCAAAAGAAATTTTGAAAAAAGTTACTTCTGCAGGAATTCCACAATATGATGGGCAGATTAGACTAGTGTAATTTCAGTTCCCTCTGGGCTTCCTTTGAATGCTTTTTCTAATGTCTTGATGTTTGCCTTGAGTATCCTTGTCTTTAGTTTAGAACGCTCAATCACTTTTAGTGCTACAATATCCATCAGGTCATATCCTCCTGCTATAGAATCTTGGTGAACAAGCATAGAACGCAGTTTCTTTATTGGTATTTTTTTAAATTTAGTCGCATTCTTGTTTTTATTTGGATCAGAATCATATACACCATCAACGTCTGTTGCATTCAAAAATATGCCCGCTCTTACCTTTTCTGCAATGAGTGCAGCAGTAGCATTTGTGCTCTGTCCTGGATGAAGACCGCCTGTAACAACAATCAATCCAGTATCAGCTGCATTTGCAACTTCTTTTAGATTAACTGGAGGATGAGGATATGCTTTTTCCTGTAATGCATAGATCAAAAGTTTTGCATTAAGTCTTGAAACTTCGATTCCAAGCTCATCAAGTGTTGATTCATCTGCCCCAGAGGATCTAGCATGGGTGATGTAGTGTCTTGCAATTTTTCCTCCTCCTGCAATTATGATTGGTTGACAGATTTTACTTATCTTGACAAAAAACTCGGCATATTGCTTTAATGTTTTTGCATCTTCAAGACCAAACAAACTTCCGGATAATTTTATTACAATTCGTTTTTTCATTGTCTGTTTTCACCAAGAATGACGTGTGCTGCAATTTCAACCTTTTTTCTAAATTGTTGTCTAGTATAGACCCTGAGTGTATCCATAAAGCCAGAAATCGCAGAAACTAGTGGAATTTCAGATATTGGAAGTTCGTATGACTCTTTTGGACCTTCTCCCTTCTTTGTAGTAAGAATAATCGAATGGGATTCTTTTTTTGATGGAGAAAGAGGAATGGAGGGTGTCTTAGATATATCCATAAAGACTTCACATTCATCTACCTTTGATTTTTTGGCAATCTCTTTTTGAAGATCTTGGACGTTTACTTTGCCCATTCGTGGACGTGTAAAGATCTTTTCATAGACACATTTGAGCAACTTTCGTTCTTGATATTCTATAGCAAGCTGTCTTGCTCTTCGAAGATCTGCATTTCGTGGTGTAAGTGAGATAAGCTTTGAAATTACAAATTCATCAGTAAGTTGGACATATTTTTCTAGATCATTAGTAGTAAGATCAAGTTCATTGTCTGCAAGAAGCATTGACTCAAGCAACATTACTTCTGCAGATCTTACTGTCTTGTGAAAATAGACTGCCTTGAACATTTGATATCTTGAGATCATCATTGATTCAAAAGAGTAAAGGGCTGATTTGTCAAGCGAAAGTTTTTTGTTATGAACGTCAAGTGAATGGATTATTCGCATAAAATCTACTTTGGCATGTTCTGAACCTGTGAAATAGCCATCACGGAGTAAATAGTCCATCATATCAGCGCTTAGCCCTCCAGAGATTATCTCGTTCATGAATTGATATTTGGAATTTCCAAATGCAAGTTTACTAAGAAATGTTTTATCAAATCCAGATTTTGTTATAATGTCACCAATTTCAGATTCCAGTATGAGTCTCTGTCCCATATCTTCATGAGAAATTTTCTTCTTTTTTTGAAGAACTTCTTCGAAGAGGTGTGAGAATGGACCATGACCAATATCATGCAGCAATGCGGCCATTCGAATATTTTTAGAATCTTTGGAATCAAGATATCCTTTTTCTTTGAGTACATTTGCTGCCTGACTTGCAATATGCATAGTTCCAAGCGAGTGCTCAAATCTAGAATGCTGAGCACCTGGATATACGAGATGGGCTCCTGCAAGTTGTCTTATTCTTCGTAGTCTTTGAAATACTGGCGAGTCTACTAGTTCAAGTTCATGCGGATATACGGTAATAAAATCATGAATTGGGTCTACAATCTGGAGGTATTTTCTAGTCATGTTCTCATTTGATGTGTTTTAGTACAGTGTCTCTTACTTGTTGATGAACTTGATCTTTTCTTTGTGATGCATTTACAATATACCAGCCATATTTTTTTGCAAGTTTTCTGTATGTGTTAGCAATTTTGAGTGCAAACGTTTTATCTTTTTCAAATTTATCACGTCTTTGTTTTTTTCTGGAAAATGAATCTGAGACTTTAACATCAAGTAAGATGACCATGTCTTCTTTCGGAAGACCTTTGTCTAGGTTTTCAAGCCACTTCAAGTCAAGTCCGTTTACTGTTCCATATACTAGATTTGATTGATAATAACGATTCATGATAACAACATAATTTTTTGAAAGAGCATTTTGGATATCTTTTGATCTCTCCCATCGGTTTACAGCAAGAAGACAGTGTATTACTTGGGGAGGAAACCTTCGTTTACCACTAAGAAAGTTTTTGATCTCTTTTCCAACAGGAGTAGTATAATCTGGAAAACTAAATGTTACAGATTTCTTGTGTTTAGTTTTTAAAAAATTTCCCAATAGTTTTGATTGGGTCTTTTTTCCGGCCTGGTCAAAGCCTTCGATAACAATAATCATCAAATCCTATTGAATTGGGCAGTAGATAAATTGTGAATTGAACTAAGGTTTAATAATAAAAAACCACTAAATGATACTACTAATGGGCTTTGGAAATTACATGGTAAAAGAAGTCATGAGAGAGATAGGCAACAAGTCACGCGAGTTTTACGAATTTATTCTTCCTCCGGTAGATATGATTCTACAAAACGACAGTCTCATAGTAACAATAGACATGCCAGGCTTTGAGAAAAAAGAGATAAAGCTTAGGCTAAATGGAAATATCCTCTCAATTAATGCAAAAAGAGAAGAAGACGAGACAGAAGGAACAGTCGTCTGGAGACAGAGACCTCGCATAATTGACAAGAAAGTTAGACTACCAATCGAGGTAAAAGATGATGAAGATCCGGGAGCATCTGCAAAATATCGTGATGGCGTGCTCACCTTGACTATACCAACAAAGACTGGAAAAAATATTATAGTAGAATAATTAATGTTCTCTTAGTA
>JANXYF010000073.1 GCA_025350175.1 Nitrosopumilales archaeon
ATAAAATTTTCATGTTGTTTAACTTATCTTGAAATAAGAATATACTTTTGGCAAAAGGAACTTACATTTATTAAATACTAATAAAAATAAGTCGCAAAGTTGCACAAATTCGATAAATTGGATATGGACATAATTACTGAACTTAGCCGAGACGGTAATGCATCAGTTCCTAACCTCTCAAAAAAACTTGGAGTGAATACTTCGGTTCTATATAGTAGAATTAAGAGACTTGTTAAGAAAAAATTAATCAAGAAATTTACCATTGTTGTTGATGAATCTCTGATTGGAATAGGAGTAAGGGCCACCATGGGTATTAACAGGGATCCAAAGTTAAAGGACCAGATCCATAAGGCATTGATAAAAACTCCTGAAATAGTTGTAATATCTGAAGTTACTGGACGCTTTGATATTCTGTTAACTCTGAGAGCACAGAACCTTGAAGAATTACATACTGTGGCTATAGAAAAGATAGGTAAGATAGAAGGAATTCAAAATACTGAAACTTTTGTTGAATTGCAAAGAACCGATAAGGACGCAGTTTATTCTGTAATTGAATAATTTACTTGAATTTATCGTCCCACTTGCCTGCTTCTAATTCAGCTGTTGCTTCTTTAGGATTTTTACCATCTATTTTTACTCCAAGTGCCAAGCAAGTTCCGATTATTTCTTTTGTAGCGGATTTTATATTTAGTGCATAGGATGAATCTATCTTTAACTTTGCAACTTTGATAACTGAATCAGGTGATATTTCTCCAACCCATGTTGCGCCAGAAGTTCCTGAACCCTTTTGAATTCCTGCCTCTTTTAAAATTAAAGCTGCAGCAGAAGGAATTCCTACTTCCACAGTCCATGTCTTTGTTTTCTTATCTACATTGACTGTAACTGGAACTTTCATTCCCTCAAAATCTTTAGTTTTCTCATTTATCGCAGTAACTATTTGTAAAATATTAACACCAAGTGGTCCCAATGTTGGACCTAATGGAGGACCAGCACTAGCTTGGCCTCCTGTGACAAGTGCAGAAACACTTTGCATATCTGCCATGATATTTTTCTTCCCTCTTAACTGTAAATTTAATCCTTGCTAATGAGTTGATGGTTTAAGATAATTTGCATCAACAGTAACTGGTAATTGATATGGCGCATCAAGTAAAATCACAGTAGCCTCTTCTTTATCCTGGTCTACTCTTGTAACTGTAGCTTTCATACCTTTGAATGGACCGCCAATTATCTCAACCACTTGATCCACGACTAATTCTGAAACTGTGGATTTCTTTACCAAATATCCTTCTATGTCTTTGAATGTTAATTCTCCTCTAAGTTGACCTCTTATGTGTCTGATTCCTTGTAATGCATCAAATGCTGCGTTGGCATCTATGGCCTCCACAACAACATATCCTTTGAGATTCTCTAGAAGAAGAACTGATTGTATGTTGAGTTTTTTTAGTTTAATTCTGTTTTCTAACAAACCCATTACGACTTTCTCTTGACCCCCTGTGGTTCTAACTGCGAAAAAGTGTGATTTTGTTTCTTGTGCCATTCTATCTATGTCCTAAATTAATAACGGCAAATGTAAATTGAATTATGAACCCAATCGCTCCAAGTGTGGCCATGCCAAGAAGTACTAATCTCAAATGTTCCATGTAATCTTCCTTATCTGATTTTTTGGCGAGTTTCATGGTGTTGACCATGTCCTTAAGCATCTGTTTTGGGTTTATGTTTACCATTGGAGGACGTTAATAAAGTGTCCTTATAATTCTTATTTTATGCAGTTACTCATAGCATACCAATCTGATCCTGCGGGTTCTAACATGGCATCATTCATTTCAAAACAAATGAAAAAAGAAGATGAGGTTTATCACGGAAATGATTTTGACCTTGTAATAATACCAACTCCTACAATATCTGCTGATTGGCTTGAAGAAAAATATCATTATGACGGTTATGTGTTTTTATCAAAACACGCATCTGAGAGTGGAACACTTGCATTGACATGTCATAGTACTGGAAATTTTGGGGATGCCATGTTTGGTGGATTTCCAAGGCAGGTGGCAATACCTCATCCGCATCTACAGAAATCCTACATGAAAAGATTATGGGAAGAACGCGATAATTTCTCAAAATTTGACATAACTATAGAGGCTACTCATCACGGGCCTACTGCCTTGAGTAAGCCTACTTTATTCATTGAAATAGGTACAACTGAAAAAGAATGGACTGATAGAAAATTATGTGAAAATGTAGCAAAAATAGTCCTAAAAGAAATGTCAGAGCCACCGAAGAAATCTGATGTAGCTATATGTTTTGGAGGTACTCACTATCCTAGTAAATTCAATAAAGAATTACTCGAAGGTGATTTAGCACTTGGAACTGTAATTCCAAAACATGGTTTAGATGAACTTGACAAAAACCTTTTTGATCATATTGTAGAACGAAATAGTGAAGCTAAGTTTGCATTGGTAGACTGGAGTGGACTGGGAAAGAATAAACAAAAAATTGTTGATATGATAAACTCAACTAATTTGGAGATGATAAAGATTTGAATCTTGAACATGAGGTGTATAAAAAACTCTTACAAGTACCAAAAGGAAAGGTAACAACTTATTCAGAGCTTGCAAAAGCAGTGGGTCTAAAAAATGGACAACGAACTATTGGAAGGATAATGAACAAAAATCCCTTTCCAGTTATTGTTCCATGTCATAGAGTAATTTTGTCTAATGGTAAAATTGGGGGATATGCGTGGGGTGAGAAGATTAAGACTAACATGTTATCTAAGGAAGGAATTGAAATAAAGAAAGGAAAAATTCTAGATTCCAATAAAATCTATAGGTTTTGAATCTATTTCTTGATACGAACTTCTTCTATGAGGCTACGAAGGTGAGCCAAGTTTCTTACCTGGTTTCCACCAACTTGTTTGTAAAGTTTCCAATAGCTTGGGTTTGTAATTTCTTTTCTTGATTTTGAAACTTTAAGTTGGTGTCTCATTGCTCTTATTCTCTTGACATAGACTTCCTTCTTTCCTACTCTTGATCCTTTTCTTCCCTTCTTGGAACCTTGTTTAGTTCCACGTTTACGTCTTTGAGATTTCTTGAAATGGGCTCTTCCTTTTGAAGTGCCTACAATTGATCTTATTTGGATTGTTCCTGCAGTTATCAAACTTCTAATGTTGTCACGAGTGATTGCATCTGTGACATCGTCTAGATATTCTGGATCAAATCTTACTCTACCAGCTCCTACTCCAAGAATTCTGGAGACGAGTAGTCTTTTTGATTTAAGATTTACTACCACTCGCTGACACCCTTGCGTTGAATACTTTAAAGTTCTTCTCTATTGCTTTTGTAATTATTTCAGTTCTTTTCTTTTTTCCTACCCCATGTGCAAATCTAACTCCATCTTTCTTTGGATCAAGTCTGTCCAAGTCTTTTAAGTTGAAAACTAAATTATCAGTAAATCCTGAGGGGTGTAATCCTCTTGCTATTTTTGGTCCGCCATATCCGACTCGTACTAGAGCTGGCCATCCTTTCTTCTGTTTTCTTTGATGGTTATCCATGCCTTTTGGCTTTCTCCATGTCTCTGCAAGTTTTGAATATCTCCAGCTCTCTTGTCTGATAAAGTCTGGCCTATGCTCAGCTACCTTTTTTCTAAGTTCAAGAGCTTCTTTGTTGATCGGCATGTACACGACTCTGACTAAATTTTACAATAAATACGTTTCTTGTTTCATCATTTATGATCCGAAGAGATAATAAGGAATTTCATAAGGAATCGTCTTACCAGATGATAGAGGATTTGGAACCTACGATCACGCGTCA